>NZ_CAWUDI010000080.1:0-22174 GCF_963920925.1 Calothrix sp. CCY 0018
AGATGTTGGGTTACGACACGAATTAAGATTCTCGTTACAAATCAAATTAATTTTCCTGTCTAACCCAACCTACGATTATTAATAATAAGGTTAGTTTGTAGGTTGGGTTAGGTGCATTTTAAGAATAATGTTCAACGCAGGAATTGGAAATTGCACCGTAACCCAACATTACGATTGTGGAAAAATTTAGGAGATGTTGGGTTACGACACGAATTAAGATTCTCGTTACAAATCAAATTAATTTTCGTGTCTAACCCAACCTACGACTTACCAATTATCAATTAATTAAATACTCGCAACCGATCCACCATCAACGCGATAGTTGGCACCTAATACAAAACTTGCTTGTTGGGAACACAAAAAGGCAATTACTGCGGCTACTTCTTGCGCTTTTCCGCGACGATTAAGTTCTAAATTAGGGCGCTCTTTTTTCAAAAATTGGGAAATTGCTTCTTCAAAACTAATTCCTTTTTCCTCTGCTTGCTTTTTCATCATCGCGTCTGTCATGGGGGTGGCGATAAATGCGGGGGAAACTGAGTTTATCAATACGCCATCTTTACCGTAAGCTTTTGATAATCCTTTGGCTAAGTTGAGTACTCCGGCTTTGGCTGCACAGTAAGGTAGTTCGTCTATATAAGGTTGTAAGGCATCTTCGGAACTTATTAAAACTACTCTTCCCCAACCGGATTCGCGCATCGATGGAATGAAGGCACGACAAACCCGCACTGCTGACATTAAATCAACTTCGATTGTATTGTGCCATTCTTCGTCAGTTATTTCCAGAAAATCTCCTGTTGCTCCAGTGATTCCGGCTGCATTAACTAAAATATCAACTTTGCCAAAATGTTCTAAAATTTGTTTTTTAGCATTTTCAACTTGTGCAAATTCTCTTAAATCGGCTTTTACGTAGATTACTTCGCCAATTTTCCCGACTTCTTGGGCAGCTTGCTTTAATTTCTCATCAGTTTTATCAATTAAAGCGACTTTTACACCTTCGGAAGTTAGCAATTTCGCCGTTGCAATACCAATACCCGAATCACCACCAGTGATGACAGCAATCTTATCTTTAATACCAAAATCCATAATTACAGTTAACAGTGAGCAGTGAGCAGTGAGCAGTTAATTTGTGACTATTAACTGATGACTGTTTGAAGTTTATTTCACGGTTTTGGTATTTTTATCGCTCTGGGGTTTTATTTATTTAGTAGTGGAGAAGATGGATTTACATTTCTTTTGGTGGTTGAATTTTTACCGTTGTTAATGTTCGGTTATTAAATTCCCGTCGCGCTTTTTCCATGATTTCCGCAACATAATCGCCTTTACCTTCTGTATAAGCTTCCCTATCGTCACGAAACCGACTTGCTAAATCCCGCTTTAATTTTTCATATATTTTTGCTTCTTCTGGATGTATTCTTAAATAATCTCTAAATAATCGACGCTGCCAAAATTCACCGTTAATTTCTACTATATGAACGTGATGGGTACGCTTTTCCCCATATGGTGGCATTCCTTTAACAAAAAACATCTTTCCGGGATTAGGATTTTCTGCCCAATACACATATCCTAACTTTTGAAGAGGTTGAATAATGTTTTTCCCATCGGATACATCGCGTAACCCAACCATAATATCGATAACTGGTTTTGCTGCTAATCCCGGTACCGCAGTCGAACCAATATGTTGAATTTTCGTAATTAAATATTTCCCCACGGCTTTGCGAATAGATTCCGCTTCTACTTCAAACATATTTGCCCAATTTGGGTTATGCTCTACAATTTCTATTTCATCCATGATTTTTATGGTTCCCATTCCCGCATCTGGGAAGGGGTTAGGGGTTAGGTTTTTCTGATTTAACTGCGGCAAATTACAAATTACAACCTATAATATGGGATTGTGTCTATGTGTAGAAACATAAAAAAATGCCTAAACTAAAATCTCGCAAAGCTGCTGCAAAACGGTTTCGTGCTACTGGTACGGGTAAAATCGTTCGTCGCAAAGCTTTCAAAAACCACATTCTAGAAAAGAAGACTACCAATAAAAAGCGTAATCTATCCAAAGCGGTAATTGTTAACGAATGCGATGAAGAGAATGTACGCGGTATGCTTCCATATCTGCCAAGAAAGTAGATTTTGGAAAATAATTACCAAATTATTGCAAAATAACTGAGAAATAAAAGGTAAATAACTGAGACATTAAATTATGCCAAGAGTAAAGCGCGGTAATGTTGCTCGCAAACGCCGCAAAAAAATCCTCAAACTAGCTAAAGGCTATCGTGGTTCTCATTCTACTTTATTTAGAACCGCCAACCAACAGGTAATGAAAGCCCTGCGTTACGCTTATCGCGATCGCAAAAAACGCAAGCGCGATTTTCGTCGTCTGTGGATTGCTCGTATCAATGCAGCTTGTCGTCAACACGGCATGAGCTACAGCAAATTCATGGGCAATTTGAAAAAATCCAACATCGAAATTAACCGTAAAATGTTGTCTCAAATGGCGATTTTAGATCCCGCAGGTTTTAGCAAAGTAGCCGAAATGGCCAGCCAAGCTAAATAAATGGATAAAAAAGTTCGTAGTAAGAGTTTTAACTCTTATGTTGAGGATTAAAATCCTCACTACGAACCCTTACTGATGTAGCTGGTGTTGCTTCACAATGATTGATTGGTTGAGATTACGGTTAATTTATCGCCAAAATCGGCAATGCAATCCGCAGCGGATGTCACATCTGCTACTATCCGCTGCTATGATTTTATGTCTAACTTGTTTGTTCCTTAATGTCGGAACATCACCCGTATTCGCTGCATCGTTAAAAGAAATTCAGCAGCGCGGCTATATTAATGTTGCAGTCAAAGATAACTTTCCGCCTTTAGCATTTCGAGACGAAAGCGGGAATTTACAAGGATTTGAAATCGAAATCGCGCAAAGGTTAGCAAAAGACTTGTTAGCTAAACCAGACTCAAATAATTCGGATAAATTAGATAAATTAATTAAGTTAAAACCCGTCACCAATTTACAGCGACTCAAAGTAGTAGAGAAAGGTGAAGTTGATATGGCGATCGCTAAAGTAACGGCGACTCCTTCACGAGAGCGCATCGTAAACTTCAGCATTCCTTACTACTTGGATGGCGGATTTATAGCTATAAAAAATACATCATTTCAAAAGCTAACCGACTTACAAAATAGTAAAATAGCTGTCCTCAAAAACTCCAGCACCATTGCGCCGCTAAGATATTACCTCCCCGAAGCCGATTTAATAGGAGTTAAATCTTACTTAGAAGGACAAAGACTTTTAGAGAACAATCGAGTATCAGCATTTGCCGCTGATGTCACCAGTTTGAGCAACTGGTTAAAACAAAATCCTCAGTATCGATTATTATCAAGCAAAATATCAACACAACCCTTATCGGTGGTAATGCCCAAAGGATTAGAATACGACGAACTACGACGACAAGTAAGCCAACTAATCGGCAGTTATTTAGAAAGCGGCTGGTTAAAACAACGCGCTGAATACTGGGGTTTGCCAATGAACAATTATCAATGAACAATTATCAGTATTGGGTAACGCAATTACACAATCAAGACAATAGGGGTTTAAGCTCCTGGAAGTTGAGATAAATTGATATCTTGCATCATTATCGTTAAGCCCAAATACCCGCCTTGGAATAAATTCCCAGGCTAATATACAAAGTACGTTAAAACGCACTGAAAGCCTTGGGCAGTAATATTTATAAGACTTTCGCTATGAGAGGGGGTTTTAAAACCCCGGCGGTGTTGAGAATGGTACAAGATATCTGGATAAATTGATAAATCGTAATTTTTTTCCACCAGAAATTCTAGTATCCTAATAATTAACTTCTAATAACTGATAACTGTTCACTGTTCACTGATATGAATAACGATTTAGCAACTATTTATCTATCTATTTTAGTCGGCATACTGTTCATCGCAGCTATAGCCGTTTTCCGTCAAATATTTAAGTCTCGCAAACAGGAAGGTTCTTTTTCCAAATTGCGCTCAAAATTGAAGAAAGAAACGGGTTCAGTAAAAGAATATTGTGAATTAGCAAGTATCTATTCCCAGAAAAAACTGTTTTCTCAATCAGTTAGCCTGTTTCAAAAAGCAATCAAATCAGCAGAAGACGAAGAAGAAAAAGATGAGAAAACAGAAGATTACGTAACCTTGGCTTACAACGGTTTAGGTTTTGCTTACTTTGCTCAAGAACAATACGACTTAGCAATTCGTAATTATAAACAAGCCTTAAAAAGACAGCCGGATTATGTAACTGCTCTGAATAATTTAGGTCATGCTTACGAACGTAAAAAGTTGAATGCTCAAGCTTTGGAAAATTACGAAAAAGCATTAAAAATTGATTCTAAAAATGCTGTTGCGAAGCGTCGCGCTGAATCTTTGAGAAGGTTGGTTGCGGTTTAGGTTGGGGAATAAACCTCACCCCCTTCCCCTCTCCTTGTTAAGGAGAGGGGTGTTCGAGGTAAATATTAAATCAATCAAAAAAAGAAAGTCCTGGATTATATTTCTGAAAAATCGGAAGCATTTTTTCTTTATCCCAATCTAAAAAATTATCTTTACCTAAATAATAAGCACCTGTTTCTAAATATTCAGTAAGAGTTTGCATCATTGTTGTCAAGCTTCGGAATATCATTTTTAAATCCAATGCATCGCTTATATCTATTATCGGTGAATGTTGCTGTTTCTCTCTACTTAATAAAACAGCACAAAAATCGCAGTTAGAACGAAGAAATGGAAATAAATGTGTATCGCTGTAAATGTCAACTTGATTAGCGTCTAACAATTTAAAAATACTTGGGAAATCTTCAAGTTCAAGAATATCAATCTCAACAATACCCAAGTGATATTCTATCGCTTCATCTAAAGGCATATATACCATTGAAGGATAAACAGTAGATTTTAAATCTTCACCACCTTCTACACCATTTCGCCAGCGATATAATTCATAAATATCTTCTGGTAATTCTAATTCAACATTTGCTAATTTTTCCCGAATTTCTTCGTCACTTAAACCCGGTAGAAACGAAGCAGCATAATCTGGTCTATTTTGCTCTAACCATCGCATGATTTTGTTAAGAGAATCAGTTAAAACTGACATGATTTGATTTGTAATATTTTAGTTGCAAGATTTCAAAATCCTAACTCACAGCATATTCCGTAAACTTACGCATAAATGGAGACTGAAATCCTAAAACAATATCTTCCTTTGGAACTCCTAATACAACTAAATCTGCTGCAATATCGTCTTCCGTGCCGTTCCATTGCAGCCAAATTTTTTCACCTTTAATATCTATGTGAATAATACAGGAATGCGTCCAATTATTACCTTCCCATCCTACATAAACAATTTGATAATGGTCGCGTTGTGTATCAAAAATTGTTTGAACTTCAATATCTCCGTAAGCTGATTTGTGTTTACCGTGTTCGAGTAATATTTCCTGTATTAATTGACGGTATTTTATTAACTTTTCCATTCAACAATCTCCTCACGCTCTATATCGTAAACAATAATTTTAACTTTATTTTCTTGTAACATCTCTTTGGGAAAATCAAGTTGAAAAAACGTTTCATAAGTTATTAAGGGAACTGCTAAATACAAAACACGTTCTGGCTCTCGTCGTCTCAAAGCACCTCTATAATTAATAAACTGACCTAATGCGGTATGAAATTCCGAGATTGCAGATGACTTTTCTAAAAAGCTTTGGTTCTTCAGCACTTGGTATGCTAATTAAATAGTCGTAAAAAGGCAGAAGGCAGAAGGCAGAGGGCAGAAGGGAAAAATAGTTGTAGAAGGTATTTTATATGAATAAATACTTTAAAGTTCTTACATAACAAGTGTTTCGGGCTTTTTAACTGAAGATTTAGCATACTATGTAATGAAGAGCCAAAGCTTTTGACTTCTACAGCAATTTTTTATCCTTCTCGTTCTGCTGCAATTAACTTTTCTGCTGCTAAGTCAATTGACATTTTTACGCCACCTAAGTTAAATGAAAGTGGGTCGTGAGTTATCTGCCAAGCATCTTTTTGTAAAGCATTTTTAACAATTTGATGAAAGGCATCTCTAGCAGACATAGATGTTTACGATAATATTCTTTATTTTTTATATTATCCCAATTTAATGGTGCGTTACGGCATTTTCCTGCATGGTAAATTTAACCGCAACATAGTAAAGCCTTAGCACACCCGACAAAAGATGAACCAGAATTTAAAATTATTAACAAAAACGTTACTTAACTTACTAAATCTCCTCAAAAAGCCCCAATTGTTAGAAAATTTAACTGTTAAATCAACTTCTATTAACTTCTCTGTCTCAAAACTACTTATTTTGGGACAATTGAGAACGTTGATAAATTAAAGCACTTATAGTCCAATCATCGGACAAGTTTATTTTCTATAAAAAGGAGAACACAAAAATGAAATTAGCTTACTGGATGTATGCTGGCCCCGCTCACATTGGTACTTTGCGGGTTGCCACTTCTTTTAAGAACGTTCACGCCATTATGCACGCACCGATTGGCGATGATTATTTTAATGTGATGCGATCGATGTTGGAGCGGGAACGCAATTTTACTCCGGTGACTACTAGTGTTGTCGATCGCAATGTTCTTGCTCGCGGTTCTCAAGAAAAGGTGGTAGATAACATTACCCGTAAGGACTCTGAGGAACATCCCGATTTAATCGTATTGACTCCGACTTGCACTTCCAGCATTCTGCAAGAAGATTTAGAGAATTTTGTGGAAAGAGCGCAAATGGATGCTAAATGCGATGTGATGCTGGCTGATGTTAACCATTACCGTGTCAATGAGTTAGAAGCCGCTGACAGAACTTTGCATCAAGTTGTCAAATACTATATTGAAAAAGCGCGTAAAAAAGGCGAGCTTCCAGAGGGTAAGACTGAAAAACCTTCTGTAAATATCATTGGTGTTTCAACTCTCGGTTTTCATAATCTGCACGATTGCACCGAGTTAAAAAAATTGATGAACGATTTGGGAGTTGAAATAAACGCTGTCATCCCCGAAGGTGCTTCAGTTCATGAGTTGAAGAATTTGCCCAAAGCTTGGTTTAACTTGGTACCTTACCGCGAACTTGGCATGATGGCAGCCAAGTATTTAGAAGCGGAATTCGGAACACCTTACGTTGATATTGCGCCGATGGGTGTAGTAGAAACTGCTCGCTGTATCCGTAAAATTCAGCAGGCAATCAATCAACAAGGTGCTGAAGTAAATTACGAAGAATTCATCAACGAACAGACACTGCACGTATCTCAAGCTGCATGGTTCTCTCGTTCGATTGACTGTCAGAACTTAACTGGTAAAAAAGCCGTTGTATTTGGCGACAACACCCACGCAGCCGCGATGACCAAAATTTTAGCCAGAGAAATGGGAATTCACGTAGTTTGGGCTGGTACTTACTGTAAATACGATCAAGAATGGTTCCGAGAGCAGGTAAGCGAATACTGCGACGAAGTACTGATTACCAACGATCATGGTGAAATTGGAGATGCGATCGCCAGAGTTGAGCCTTCAGCAATTTTCGGTACGCAAATGGAGCGTCACGTAGGTAAGCGGTTGAATATTCCTTGCGGTGTAATTGCTGCACCGATTCACATTCAGAATTTCCCCATCGGTTATAAGCCTTTTATGGGCTATGAAGGAACCAACCAAATCGCCGACTTAGTATATAATTCCTTCACTTTGGGAATGGAAGATCACCTATTAGAAATCTTCGGTGGACACGATACCAAAGAAGTAATAACTAAAGGAATTTCTGCTGACTCTGACTTAGGTTGGACAAAAGAAGGATTAGCAGAATTGAATAAAATTCCTGGATTTGTACGCGGTAAAGTGAAGCGAAACACCGAGAAATTTGCAAGAGAAAGAGGTGTTAAAGATATTAACGTTGAGGTACTTTACGCTGCGAAAGAATCAGTTGGTGCTTAGTTAAGTGACAATCAATCAGTGAATGATATGAAGGAGCATCTATTGACGATGCTCTTTTTATTTAGTTGCAAACAATAATTTATAGATGTTAGTTAAAATATGATCGGAGATTGCTTCATAGTATTGTATTAAGCGGAGAAACAAATGATAAATAAGTCACCATCTTTACAAACAGCAATTGAATATGTAGAAGCGCTATCCGCAGAAGAACAAGATATGTTATTTGAACTCATAAAAAAGAGACGTATTGAAAAGCGACGCGAAGAAATTGCAGCAAGTGCAATTGAGACTTTAAAGGAATGGAAATCAGGTAAAGCCAAGCGCGGTAAGTTTTCTGATTTAAAAGCCGATTTATTAGATGAAGAATGATAACTTTAATTTGGGGTACAAGTTTTAAACGGGCTGTTAAGCGTATTGTTCGTAAAAATCCTCAGTTAGAAGAAAAAATATTAGCTGTTTTAGAACTGTTAGCTAACGATCCATTTGCAAATTCCTTGAAATCGCATAAGCTGCGAGGACAATTAGATGGCTTATGGGCTTGTTCGGTTGAATATGATTGTCGAATTATTTATACATTTGATCAAGATAGTGATAGCGATAATGAAATAATTTTATTAATAGATATTGGTACTCATGATGAAGTTTATTAAGCTATATATGAAGCAATCTAGTAATCATGAAAGAAAAAATCAAACTTATGGCTGATTATGGATGCTATCCATTATGGTGGGTTAGTTCTGAAAAAATGGGCGATATCGATCCAGAAACACTACCGCTTAGTCAACAAACCATAAGTCGTTTAGAAAAATGGGCAGAAATGTACGATGCAAAATTAAACGAAGATGAACCTGCTTTATCTAGTTTTTCAACTAACGAAGAACAAGAAAGTTTTGAAGAAGAAGGAATCAATTTGTGGAAACAACTTAAACAAGAATTAGCAATTAATTATGAAGTTGTTTATTTTAGCGAAAAGCTAGGTAAAATAATAGCTAATCCTAATGAATTAAAAGTGTTACGTTAAATAACAATACAATATTTCAATATTTTTATGATTATTTATTCAGTCCTCTTAAGAGGACTAACAAAATAATAATTTTAGTTTGAACGGTAGATTTTAACTATTCGTTATATCAATTAATTATAGGGTGATTGAAAAGGCTAATTGATAACAAACCAAGATGTGAATATGTAAATATGTAAATAAACAAAGTTTAAAATCCCCATGTCTATCCTTAACGAGAATTCTAACTATTCTTTTCGCTCTTACTTTGAATTATCCAATGATACTGATGAAATTTTAGCTGAGTTTGATTACTTTTTCACTCGTAAGCGTCTGCAACTTCCTAAAACTAGCCGCGAAATCGATGGTTTAATAGAACTACGTAATTCAATTGAAGAAACTATTCCTTATGTAACTCTTAGCAGTGAAGCAGCAAAACGAGAAATTTTAATTGCACCTGTTTTAAGTCGAGTTGCAGTAATTACGAAGCGACTTTTGAGAATTGAATATCCAGTGAAGGTAAATAACCTACTTCAAGGAAATCTTGACTACTTGATTCAATCTCAACATAGTTTAATTGTAATTGAAGCAAAACGCGATGATTTGACAAAAGGTTTTACTCAACTTGCAGTAGAGATGATTGCAATGGCAACATTAGAAAAATCACCGGATATAATTTATGGTGCTGTGACAATGGGTGATGTTTGGGTATTCGGTATTTTGGAACAAGCTTCACGCACTATTACAAGAGATATTACTTCCTATACTTTACCCGATGGTTTGGAAGAGATAGTCAAGATTTTGGTTGGGATTTTGGAGTAGTTGTTAATAGTTGGTTATGGTGGTGCTTTTGTCGATGGTGCGAAGGAAGTTGAAATTGTCCCCTTTAGTCAAAAGCAAACGGAAGAATATATACAAACTTGGTTTACCAATGCTGCTGGTTACATTGAAGATGATTCCGTTTCAGCAGAGCAATTGATTACCGAATTGCGGGAGAAACCCCAAATAGTGGATTAGCGCAAAATCCTTTACTTTTATCATTGGTTTGTAGCTTATATCAGACACAAGGTTTAGAACTTCCAGCACGAAAAGCTCAGATTTACGAAAAAGCCGTAGATTATATGTTGCGGGAGTGGAGAAATGATAATAATAGATTAGCTTCCGAAGACGGATGGGTAATAGCCAAAATCGAATTATTAGAATCCCTAGCGTATCAATTTAGCTGTGAAGGTAAAGAAGTTTTCAGCTTGCGAGAAATCCGGGATGATATCAACAAATTCCTAGAAACTGGGAAAGCTAATGATTTTAGGAATATTACAACAACTGAATTAATTAGAGAACTTTGTGAAGAAGATGGAATTATCTAAAAATTAACTAGAGAAGGAGAGCAATATTTATTTTTACACCGGACATTTCAAGAATAAACAATTGACTGTCAAAAACTCCGCGCACCTCCCCGCTTCCCTCCGCGCCCCTCTGCGTTTAAAAACACAACTTCAACACCAAAAAATCCCTCTTTTCTACCCCCTCAAAGCCACATAAACCCCCGTAAAACTCCCCGCCTTCACCCCATCCCCAAAAACATCAACATTCAACTCAATTCTACTCTTCGATTTCCTTTCCAACATCTTGATAAACTTCTGCCAAACTTCCACCGATGGAAACGGACAAACAGCTACAAAATCACCATCAATCGGCTGAAGATATTCTATAGAATTACGCTGAATCACAATTCGAGAAGACAAAGATAATGCTTGTAAATTAGTATGAACTAAAGTCCATCCCGCAAGAATTGCTAAAGCCGAAACGCTACCACCAAAAACTGTAGAGCGATGATTTATATTTGGTATCAAAGGTGCTTTTAACGTAATACCATTTTCATCAACTTGCTTAACTTTAACCTCCATACTTTTAGATAGCGGAATATGTTCGTGAAGGTAGCTTTCAACATCTAGAATATTAGGAAGCATAATTATATTTAAAACGAGTCGATGTGTAGAAACGTAGCAGTGCTACGTCTATCTAATTTGCCGAACAAACGACATATGGATTAATTTTACGTTGCCTAATCGCTAACTTTGCTATCCTCATAAAAGCAAGTATTCTCGTATTGCCAAATACATTAACCCGTACACATTTATTTTTATTAAATCAAATCAAATTCATGTTCAACTACACCAATAAACTAATTCAAAGTTGGAAAGAAGAAGTAAGCCCTCGATTATCACCTTTACTATCATTAATCTGGGTTGGAGGTTTTCTAATTTCCGCTTTTTCAGTATGGGGATTTTTCCAAATTGCAGAAAGAGTATTTTCAGAACAAACTACAGAGCTTGATACGGCAATTTTGCAAAGAATTTACGAGCTACATACTCCTCTATTAAATCAAATTATGACGGGGATTACATTTCTGGGTAATGGTTCAACGTTAATTTTTATTAGTTGTATTGTAATGATTTTTTTATTACTTAGTAGAAAATTCGCTAGCGCTTTCACCCTAGTTATCGTCACATCTGGTGGTATCGGTTTAAATGTGTGGCTGAAAAATATATTTTCTCGCGTGCGCCCAGCTTTATGGGAGCGTGTTGTAGATGCTGCTTCTTATAGTTTTCCTAGCGGTCATGCGATGGTATCATTAGTTGTTTATGGTTTTATCGGTTATTTATTAATAGCTAATTTTCGTTCTTGGAGTAGTGGAATTTTATTTTTCACAACTTTATTAATATTAGCAATTGGCTTCAGCCGTCTTTATTTAGGAGTTCACTGGCCTACTGATATAATTGCTGGATATGCTGCTGGTTTGGTATGGTTAATTAGCTGTATTGTTAGTACAGAAATTTTACAGTTTTTGTTTGCTAGAAAGAATCAAGAAGCTGTTAGCGATTAATTAATTAATAATTTTATAGCGGTTTTCGGTTGAGTCGAATACATTTGAAACCTCACCCTGCCTCCGGCTTCCCTCTCCTTATTAAGGAGAGGGATTGAAGGTGAGGTTTTATATTTAATTTGAAAGAGTTACTTATTTATTCGATAGTAATATTAAATCCTCTTTGTCTAATTAATTTGGCATAAAGAGGATTTATATTTTAATTAATTTCAATAAAGTACAAAATTATATCTAAAAAAATCTTGTGGTACGGGCATCAGGGCACGTCCGAATCTAAATAATATCAAACTAATTCATAAATACTATTATAAAAAATTCCTTAACTGCTTAACGCAACCTACCCCGATAACCACGCTTAAGCACAAATAACACATAAAGATACTATTTGAAGAAAGAAATATAAAAATTATTTATTTGATAGTTGTACTGATAAATATAAAAATAAATGCTAACAAAGATTACAATACAAACCTATTAGTTGTACAGAATAAAGGGAAAAATCAATATAATTTGATTAAACCGATGTATTTCTGATAACTAGATTACAAAAAGCACATCAAAAACCTTAAAAACCCTTATATAAAAACCAGCGAGTGCATGGTAAGTTTTTCAAATCCATTGTCTGCACTTTCCGCGCTGCATAATGCATTTGCACTATTTAAAACCAGAACATCTAGAAGAATTAGTCAATGGTAGTGGCATTGATTTACACCTGTTAAAGCTGAATTTTCGCTCTCTTGAAGACAAAAATGCTTACGATTATCTATTTATTTCCGAGCTTATTCCCCGTACAAATACTGGAATAGTCAAAAGCTACTGGTTGGAACGTTATGCTCACGTTAGCGCTGGTGGTTGGTGGTGTTCGGGGGTTGATGTGCTGAATAATTGGCACATGATGGAGTGGGGATGTTTCAAGCCAAACGAGCCTCGTATAAATGAAAAAGGCAAGTCTATTAAGTACGAACATCCTCCTTGTACGCCGACGCGGATATTTTGTCTGCAAGTACCGTTACAGGTGTGGGAGCAAGTAGCCGAGCGTTACAATGTGAAGCTACCCGAAAATATTGCGATCGCACATGATGGTGCTGCTCACGGTTTCTGGAAATGGGTGATGGAACACAACATCCCCGTAATCATTTGCGAAGGTGTGAAGAAAGCCGCCACGCTACTTACACAAGGATATGCAGCTATAGGAGTTCCTGGAATTACCAGCGGTTATCGTGTTATTAAAGATAAATTTGGTAAAGTTATCCGTCGTCAATTGATTCCGGATTTAGCAGCTTTTTGTATTACTAAACGTACTATTCATATTTGTTTTGATTTTGAAACTGAACTTAAGAAAACCAACGCCGTAAACAACGCGATATCTCAACTTGGTTTATTATTTCAAGAAAAAAATTGTCCGGTACAGGTAATCGAGCTTCCAGGGATGGAAAAAGGTGTTGATGAGTTTATTGTTGCCAAAGGTGCAGTTGCTTTCGATAAAATCTATCGGCAAAGTCTGGATTTAGAAATTTATCTGGCTCATATTAAACCCCATACTAATTTAACTATTCCGGCAGCAGTTACTGTCAACCGTCGTTATTTGGGTGAAATACCTTTTCCGACTTCGGGATTAGTAGGTGTGAAGTCAGCAAAGGGCACTGGAAAAACTACAGCATTGCAAGAAGTTGTAAAACAAGCATTAAGTACAAAAAAACCCGTTTTATTAATTACTCATAGAATCCAGTTAGGGAAATTTTTATGCGAAAAAGTAGGGATTAAATGGGGTTTAGGTTATAAGGAATGGGGAATTCAAAATACAGGATTGTGTATTGATTCGATTTGGAAACTCAATCCTTCCGACTGGGAAGGGGCGATCATTATCTTGGATGAAGTCGAACAATCTTTATGGCATCTTTTACACAGCACTACTTGTAAAGATAAACGAGTTAAGATTTTAAAATTATTTCAGCAGCTAATTTCCACTGTTTTGACAACTGGAGGATTAGTTATTGCTCAAGATGCCGATTTATCAGATGTTTCTTTAGAATATCTTCAAAAATTAGGGGGAATAAAATTAACGCCTTGGGTTGTTGTAAATCAATGGAAACCTGAAAAAGCTTGGGATATAACTTTTTATGATTCTCCCAATCCTACACCGCTTATTCAACAGTTAGAATTAGATTTACTTGCCGGAAGAAAATGTTATATAACTACCGATAGTCGTTCCGGGCGCTACAGTAGTGAAACAATCGAGCGTTATTTAAGAGAACGTTTAAATAAGTTACGACATTTATATCCTAAAACTTTAATAGTCAGCAGTCATACTACTAATACACCAGGGCATGAAGCAGTTGATTTTGTAGCATCAATTAATCAAAAAATTCCCGAATACGATGCTGTTTTTGTCACTCCCAGTTTGGGTACGGGAATTAGTATTGACGTGCAGCATTTTGATAGAGTTTACGGCATTTTTCAAGGAGTAATTCCAGATTCTGAAGCCAGACAAGCATTAGCTAGGGTACGCGATGATGTGCCGCGTGTAGTCTGGTGTGCGAAGCGAGGAGTGGGTTTAATTGGTAGCGGCAGTAAAAACTATCGATCGCTGTCTTTTTGGTATCAAGAAAATCAAAAAGAAAATCTGGCTTTATTAAGTCCAATGCATAAAATAGATGTCGATTTACCCTTAGTTTATGACCCCATTCATCTACGAACTTGGGCAAAATTATCGGCAAGAGTAAATGCTTCAATTAACTTTTATCGTCAATCGATGAAAGAAGGTTTAACGGCTGAAGGACATAATTTGTGGGTGCGTACCAATGATATTCAGAAGAATATTATTAAAGATTTACGCTACGCATTTTTAGCTACCGATAAAGACGATTTAGCAAATCGGAGAAGATTGATTTTAGAAATTGTCAAAGTTAAAAGAGACTGGGAGCAAAGCCAGAGGAAATCTCAAGAAATTAATCATAATATCAAGAAAATAAAACAACAAAATCAATTAGCGCTAGCAACCGCTGTAACCAACGCTCCAGATATAGATTATCTAGAATACGAACAGCTATTAAAAAAACATTGTCTTACAGATAACGAACGTCACAAAATCAATAAATATTTTCTTAAAAAAAGATACGGCGTAGAAATAACACCCCATCTAAAATTGCAAGATGATAAAGGATATTACTATCAATTGCGAACCCATTATTACCTAACTCATTCCAGCGATTATTTTCATATAAGAGATAAACAAGAATGGAATCAACAGCTATCTTGCGGTGAAGGAAAGGTTTTTCTCCCAGATTTAAAGATTTATACTTTGAGAATAGAAGCCTTACGAGCATTAGGCGTTTTACAACTACTCGAACCAGGTAGAGAATTTACCGAAAATGATGCCGATTTGATATTGCTGAAAAATACTGTATTGCAATGCACCAGACACATTCAAAGAGCGTTAAATATTAATTTAGCAGTCGAAAATGAGCAGGTTTCGACAATCAAAATTATTCGGCGACTGTTTAATTTATTCGGCTTGAAATTGAAGCGGGTAAATAATGTATATCGTATCGATAGAGAAACACTGAATGATGGAAGAAATGAGATATTTTCTGTATGGTGTCAGCGAGATGAATTAATGTTGACGCATTTGAAAAATGTCGCCGATTCTCGGATAGAAATGAAGAGTGAAGTAGTTTTAAATCATTTTTAGACAATTAGAAACCCGGTTTAAAAAAACGGGTTTCTGGAAGCTGTTCATTCTCTCGTTACAAGGTAGAACCTTGTAATGCATTTTAGGAGGCTCTGCCTCTAGACTATGACAAAAGAGGCAGAGCCTCACAGAAGGGTTCCCAGCCAGAGACTGGGAACCAGAGATTGATATCACCGATTCCTGGCATACCGGGGACGGCAGGGAGTACCCCAGCAAACCTGCCCGTCAGGCATATCTGTCAAAACACTACTGCGAGCGCCAACTACAGCATTCGCTCCAATTGTTACTCCTGGTCCCACAAAGCAATCTGTAGCAACCCAAGCACCGTTACCAATTGCAACCTTCTTAGTCTGTAAACCGAAGGCTGGATCTTTGATATCATGGCTAGCAGTACAGATATAGCTTTTCTGTGAAACTACGCACTGAGTTCCGATGTTAATTTCGTCGAGACTATATAAAACCACATCATCACCAATCCAGCTATAGTCACCAATAGTCACTTTCCAGGGATAAGTAAAACGGGCAGTAGGTCTAATTAATACACCTTTACCAATGCGTGCGCCGAATAAACGTAGCAGGGCGCAACGCATACCGCTCATATTATGCAGAGTCAGAGGAAAGATAATTGCCTGCACGAACCACCATAAAAATATATACCAACCCGCACGTCCTCTATCGAAGTCAGATTGATCGTATTTACGTAAGTCTACAAAAGGTTCGGCATTTAATGATGCGGGAATTGGGGATTGAGCATTGGGCATCGTCGGAATTTTGGATTTTAGATTTTGGATTAAAAATTGTAGAGACGTAGCACTGCTACGTCTCTTAGGAGTTAGGAGTTAGGAGTTTTCTACCCCCTCTTCCCCCTCTACCCCCTCTACTCCCTATCAACTTACTGGCTGACTAACTTTCCCAGGCATCACGGGTTGGGTATTTTTCGAGGCGTTGACGGTATTCAAACTACCACCGCAGCTACGCAACTCGTAGAGTTTTACGCCGATTTGATATTCGTATTGACTTAAAAGTCGTCCGTAAATATATCCAGCTTTTCCGTCTAGGAAACCGCGCTGAATTATGTAAAACAAGATAAAGCGTAAAAGTGGTTTAAATGGTAATCTTACCCAGATTTTCTTTAAGAAACGCTTGCGCTGTACGGAGTCCCCAAATAAACTTGCGCCGATGGTGCCGTCATCGCCTTTACCCGTAAGTAAATTATAGTAAACGCGAGCTTCCCAATTGGAATAACGATTGTGTCTGGCTAACCAGTGGTAAAGATCGCGGAAGTCTTCGTGAAGCATATCTTCTTTTAGATATCCAACTTTACTACTTAAAACAACGTGTTCGTGAACTTCGTTGTCTCCTGTATTAGGAATATCTTCGGTATTAAGGTTTTCGTAGCGACCTTCTTTATGCTTGAATAAACGCAGGTTCCAATCGGGGTATTTTCCACCGTGGCGAATCCATTTACCCATGAAAAATACGCGGCGATTTAGATAGTAACCACCATTATCTGGATTTTCGATAGCTTGAGCAATTTCATCCCATAATTCAGGGGTAATACGCTCGTCACAATCAACTATCAATACCCATTCATTGCGAAAAGGTAAGTTTTCTAAAGACCAATTTTTCTTTTTTGGCCAGCCTCCCTTAAACTCAAACTGTACTACTGTTGCACCCAAATTTTCAGAAATTTCAATGCTTTTATCGCTACTTTGAGAATCTACAACGAAAACTTCATCCGCTCTGGCGACACTAGCAAGACAAGCAGGTAAATTTGCTTCTTCATTCTTAGCCGGAATTAAAACGGAAACTGGGATCTTAGAAGACATATAATTATATTTTAGTTATTAGTTATTAGGTGTTAGTTGTTAATTGGTAGTTAATAAAACCACTATATACTAACTACTTTTCTTTGATAGAAGTCCCTGAATAGCTGCGTTTAAATAACCTATTTGACCGTAAGCATAAACAAGTTTATCAAAACGTTCTGCTGGGTCGGAATAATGTTGCAATGCTTTATATAAACCGCGTATAAACCGTTCGCCACCGCGCTGTAATTGCCCCGTACCGGCTTTACCGGCTAGTTGCTCTCGGTAACATTCGCTTATACCTTGCCACCAGCCCCTACTAATAAACCAGGAACGCTTGAGACGTTCTGGAGAGACATTATGAGCCGCTAAAGCATCGGGAAGATAAGCTACTTCCCAACCTTTTTCTAAGGCTAATTCGGTCATTTGCAGTTCCTCGTTGGAAAGTAAGTTTTTACCTACTCGTCCGAGATTGATGTCGAAACCTCCAATTTCGTCCAAGAAACTGCGCCGTAGCGAATAATTTAAGCCTCTAGGTGTGTCACCTGGGTTTTCGATTTTGACAACGCGATCGCCTAAATCGTAAGCTCCCAAATTACCGGCTAATCCTGGTGATAGCCAACGGGGTGGTAAGGTATGTTCCGGCCACAATAATGTAACTTTACCGCCAGCAATTGCTAATTTAGAGTTACTTTGATAGGCTCCGTAGAGTACTTGCAACCAGCACTCGCTTGCTACAGCATCGTCATCAAGATATGCTAAAATTTCCCCGTTTGAAACTTTAGCACCTGTATTTCGAGCTACAGATAATCCAAGTACAGGCTCGTAAATATACTTAAGACGCGAATCGTCTAATCTTTTCTCTACGACTTGCTTGGTATTATCTTTTGACCCATTATCTATGACTACCACTTCAAAGCCTTCGGCAAAATTCTGCGACAAAAGGCTATCTATGGCAGCGCCCAGATAATTCTCTCGATTGTGAGTACAGATAATGGCAGAAATTTGCGTGTCTGGCATTTTTATTGCAATTTTAGAAAGAGCCTTTATTTGGATTTGTAAAGCGCTAATTGATTGTAGCTTTATTGCTATTACACAAAGCGCGATCGCAAAAATTCAATATCCGTCTATACAGAATCTTAACTAAAATTTATATACACACCAACCGAGTTTCTGCGGATATAAATTTTCTTGAGTTTGATTAAGTGTTAAAACTTTATTTTTGTTGTTTAATATGACCGTGTAAAACTACTAAAGTTTCTGCTAATTGATTCAAGCGATTTTCTAATTTCTGCTTGCGTTCTAGGTATTGACGTAATTGCTGATAGCGGGCGATCGCCATACTAACCTCTGGAACTTGTTCCGGCGGACAGGGGCGGGACCAAACTTCACCAGAAGCATCCAAACCGCACAAGCGATAGCCAGCACGCTTCGATTCAGACGAGGGCTGTGCTTCTTGGGCAGCACAAATTTCTTCTACGTAGTCCATCAAGCGATCGACTTCCGCATGACGCAGGGTTGCAGTGCCTTCCGGTTGTGGTTCAATCGTGTGAGATTCCAACCAGCCATTGACAATAGGTCCCTGTAAATAAAGGTCTTGAATTTGTCGTAAAATTTTGTGTAATTCAGTTTGCCATTTCCTGGCAATTTCTTGAATTTCTTGCAAGACATTAGATGCCAAGGCAGGATTGGGAGCATTACGGTGACTGCTAAAGCTAGGAGTTTTGAATTTAGGAAGACTCGGGGCTTTGATGTCCTCATCTAATGCTGGAAAAGTCTGAACCGAGTTATCTTCGTTATCTTGTCGTGAAAAGTTTTCTACAATCGCGGTAGAAGAATGTTCCATAACCTCTTCTGGTGATGTTGTCACACCAGTAGATTGATTTGCTCTTTCACTAATGCGAAACGATAAAGATTCTTGAACAGAAGCATTATCATTATCATCAATCGGATTTGTAACGCGAATGTCCAAATCCTGCAAAGTTTCCTCTATACGCTTTAAACCTGCTTTCATAGAAATATTCGGTGAAAGTTGATGTTTTTGTGCAGCTATACAACGCTCAAACGAGTTAGGGTTAAATTTTAAAGTCTTGTCATTAGTAGTACTAACCCCGATCTGTTGTATTTTTATCTATTAAAAGTTATTTATAACCAAAAATCATACCCTTGGGGTAAAAAATGCAGAAAAAATAGCAACCCTACTTTATTAAAGATACTGAGG
This sequence comes from Calothrix sp. CCY 0018, assembly GCF_963920925.1. Lineage (NCBI taxonomy): Bacteria > Bacillati > Cyanobacteriota > Cyanophyceae > Nostocales > Calotrichaceae > Calothrix > Calothrix sp. CCY 0018. Next base: position 19,570 of record NZ_CAWUDI010000080.1, read on the forward strand.
AAACGGTTTTGAGTAAAGTTATCCTTGTCACCGGCCCCGCACGCTCTGGAAAAAGCGAATGGGCAGAAGCTTTAGCAAACCAGTCTAATAAAAAAGTGGTTTATATAGCAACAGCACTCTTATCGCCGGAAGATAAACAATGGCAGCAACGTATAATACAGCATAAAAATCGCCGTCCCCAAACCTGGATAACCTTAGAAGTACCTTTTGAATTATCCGCTACTCTAAGCGATGCCAAACCAAGTACCGTATTACTAGTAGATTCTCTAGGAACTTGGGTAGCAAATTACATCGAAAAAGACGATATTTCCTGGCTTGAAATCGTCGAAGAATTTTTAGAAACAGTACAGCTAGTTGCAGCAGAAATGATTTTTGTCGCCGAAGAAACCGGATGGGGAGTTGTACCAGCTTATCCCGTCGGTCAAACCTTTCGCGATCGACTCGGTTCATTAACCCGCAAACTAGGTACAATCAGCCAGACAGCATACTTAGTTACCGGAGGGCACGTGCTTAATCTCAGCGTACTCGGTAGCCGTTTGCCGTCTTGAGGGTAGAGGGGGAGAGGGGGTAGAGGGGACAAGGGGACAAGGATAATTTTAACCTTTAACCTTTGACCTTTGACCTTTGACTTTAATTACTCTCAACTTCTAACTTCTAACTTCTAACTTCTAACTCCTAACTCTCAACTCTTAACTATTCTCAATGCCCAATCTCCAATTCCCATTCTTTATTTATTTACAATTTGTAATCTAAAATCCAAAAGAAACGCATCCGTTGTCAAAATCTAAAATCTAAAATCTAAATATGGCATCTAAAACAGAAGTTAAAAAATACCTGGCTTATTGGTTTCAGTTGGGTAAGAAAGTTTTTATAAACAACGGTGCGGCAAGCTTGCAGCCCGGTAAAGTTGTTGATGGCGATCGCTATAGCGATGAGTTTGAAGAATGCTGGCAGAAAGTTCTTTCGTCTAAATCGGGTGAATGTTACTTGGAAGGTACTCAACAAACTGTTGCACAATTACTTTCACCTGAGTGGGATATGGCTTCTTGTTCCCGCTGCGAGATGCCGGTACCTTTGAAAAATTTAGGTATGCCGTCTTTGTTATGTCCTTGTAATGATGTACCAAATTGGCCTAATACCGAACTTCCACCACCACGAGAACCTGTTGAGTCTCAAAACCAACTAACTAAAATTCGCGACAGTCTTTTGGTAAATAAATCATCTGAGAGACAACAGATTAATGAGTAGGGAATAGGGAGTAGGGAATTTACACTTTGTGAAGAAGATTCGGCGGAGTAATCCTATTACAAGTAAAGATTATTGCGTTTCATGATTAATAATAATAACTAATATTATATTTGTTTTCTATTCCCCATTCCCCATTCCCTCTTCCCCATTCCCTCTTCTACAATTAATTAACACAACAAGTAGAAAATACTTTCTCTTAAAACAGTAAACCGAGTTTCTCTAGGGATGTCATGATAGAGAATGAGACAGTAAATTAAATTATAAAAATTACAACATAAGGCCGTGCAGATAACATTTTTAGGGACGAGTTCTGGAGTACCCACAAGGTCGCGCAATGTTTCTAGTGTCGCCCTTAGATTGCCGCAAAGAGCAGAACTATGGTTATTCGACTGTGGTGAAGGTACTCAACATCAGATATTACGGAGTGACTTGAAAATGAGTCAACTCTCCCGAATTTTTGTTACCCATATGCATGGCGACCATATATTTGGCTTGATGGGTTTGCTTGCTAGTTGCGGTTTGGCTGGTAATGTCCGTCGCGTTGATATTTATGGGCCGCAAGGTTTAAACGAATATTTGCAAGCCTGCAAGCGTTATTCTCATACACACTTTTCTTATCCGGTGAAAGTTCATGCTGTTCGTCCGGGGATAGTTTACGAAGATGCTGAATTTACTGTTAGCTGCGATATTTTGCATCATCGAATTACAGCTTATGGTTATCGCGTAGAAGAAAAAAACCGAGCGGGAAGATTTGATGTAGAAAAAGCCAAAGCCTTAGAAATTCCGGCAGGTAGAATTTACGGCCAACTCAAACGCGGTGAAACGGTAACTTTAAAAGATGGAAGAGTTATTAACGGTGCCGATTTATGCGGGCCTACAGAAATTGGACGCAAAGTTGTATATTGTACCGACACGGTTTTCTGTGAAAATGCAGTGGACTTAGCAAAAGATGCTGACGTATTGATTCACGAAGCCACTTTTGCCCATCAAGATTCACAAATGGCTTTCGATAGACTGCATTCCACATCCACAATGGCAGCGCAAACGGCTCTAGCAGCAGGCGCACGCAACTTAATCATGAGTCATTTCAGCCCCCGTTACGCCCCAGGAAATGCCATTGAATTAAAAGATTTACTAGAAGAAGGGCAAGCAATTTTCCCCAACACCAAAATGGCCTATGACTTCATGACCTACGAAGTACCCAGAAGGCGGGAAGCAGTGAGCAGTTAGGAGTTAGGAGTTAGGAAATAGGAAATAGGAAATAGGAAATAGGGAGTAGGGAGTAGGGAGTAGGGAGTAGGGAGTAGGGAGTAGGGAGTAGGGAGTAAGTTATTCTTCACCTTGTCTCCTTGTCTCC
>NZ_CAWUDI010000081.1:0-21186 GCF_963920925.1 Calothrix sp. CCY 0018
TCACGGATAATTGAAAATACTACGGCGGTTAAAACCGCCCGTGTCGCTTTCCTCTAGTAGGGTCGAGGTGAGCATTTCTGCTCTACCCCTCCCGTCCGAAACCGTGCTTGATAGTTTCCCATCACACGGCTACTCAATGTATTATCTATTGTCAGTAGACCTCTTTTGCTTTAGGGATTATTGATAGGATGTCCTCTACCCAAAGGTAATTGACTTTTTTGTAGAATTTATCTAAATCTTTAAGGGATTTAGATATTTCATTTTTCCTAATTTCAATAAGGTCTAAAGCAGTTTTCTGGTCGTGGCAGTGTCCGTGTAAGAGTTGAAGATTTTTGTATTCATCTCTACCACCAAGTGAGGTAGGTACGATATGGTCTTCTTCAAGGATGTCTCCCTCACGAAAATGATATCCGCACCATTTACACTTACCTTTTTGTTGTTTAAGCAGAATTGCTTTTCTACGAGGTAGGTCTGGGTTTTTACCCATTCTGGTACTCCAGTAAACTAGGTTGCCGTCATATGGGCTACTTTCGCCTTTGACTTTTACGTATTTAGTAGTATTACTACTGTAGTCACTATGTAAAAGTAAACGTAGAGGGTTTGTGTTTCCTTCTTTTGCTGCGAATATCCAGTTTCTCTTACCGATTTTTATGTAATACCTTTTCTCAGCATCCTTGAGAGTTTTACATCGGTATTTCCCCCAAGCTCGTAGTTTTTGAAAAACCAGGTAGTCTTGTTTAGGAAACTCTTTGACCGTTTGAGCATCAGAGAATTCGTAATATTGACACCATCCCCTTATTACTGGATTTAACTCTAGTATTAGTTGGGTTTGTGGAGAACTTTTATGTTTCCTAATGATGCTTTTGATATTTCTTTGATGTTCTTTGGTAGCTTCTTTTGTTGGGGTAATGAGCGTTTTAAAACCCAATATTTCTCCATTGCTCTTTTTTCCAGAGACATATTTACCGCACGGGAATTGTTGAATATGATATCCAAGAAAATCAAATCCGGCTTCAATGTCTTTACTTGCTGAGTTAACAAGGGTATGAGCAATTCTGGTTTTAGAGGGTTTTAATTCGAGTCCTATGCCTTTTAACCATTCTGATATTAATCCTTGACATCTTTGGATAACATATAAATCCCGATGAAAAACCACAAAATCATCGGCATATCTAATGAAAGTTAGTGACCGTACTTTCTCTTGCCAACTAATCTGGTTGCCTTTATAATTTCTCATATCGAGAGATTTGGCAAAATTGTTTAACATCGATTCTAGTCCGTGTAAGGCTATATTCGCGAGTAGTGGCGAGATACATCCCCCTTGCGGCGTTCCTTGCGATGTGGCGGTGAATACTCCTTTATCAATAACCCCAGATTTGAGCCAAGTTTTTATTTGTTGCCTGACTTTGCCTCTAAGATTGAGCTTTTGAAGTAAAGAAAAATGGTTGATTCTATCGAAGCATTTAGCAATATCGGCATCTAGAACATATTTTTCTTTGCCTTGAATTGCTTTTTTGATACTCCAGACAGCATCATGGCATGACCTTCCGGGTCTAAAACCAAAACTATTAGGTTCAAATAGTGCTTCCCATTCGGGTTCTAAGCTTGATTTGACAATAGTTTGTAGACAACGGTCGTATATTGTAGGTATTCCTAGAGGACGCTTCTCTTCTCTTCCGGGTTTGGGTATCCATACTCTACGAGTTGGTTTACTCCGAGCCGTTATTTTGAGATTTCCTATGAGGTTCATACGTTCTTCTGGGGATAGTGATTTAACTCCATCCACTCCTGCCGTCTTTTTTCCCCTGTTATCTTGAGTTACCTTACGAACCGCTAATGCCTTATTAGACCAAGACCTCATTAATGTTTTTTGGAGTTTGCGAACTAGTTTTACATCCCCACGACGGGAGGCAGCATAGATGCGCTTTTGTAACTTGAAAACATATCTTTCAACTTTTCGCCAATTGATATTCTTCCATCCCACAATATTCATTTCTGAATTTGTCTTAGGCTTATACATTACTACTTGTACCTCTAGCTTTCGATACATTGCGGGTCATGTCGGCATATCCCGGAAGTTACTCCATCCCTTTTTCGGCATTAATTGTTAGTTCAATTTGGGCGTTTGCTTTTTGACCCATCTCTTCCAATCTCACCTTATGGCTTGACAACCTACCATTGCTGGAGATGAGATTGGGTTACTTCGTTCCTACATTTCATTACTGAATATTAGGGAGTATTCAGTTGATTAGTGTTCTTTAGGGTACATCTATCCGCCTATGTGAACTGAAAGTGCGTTGCATGAAAACCTAAGTCATGCAATTTGTAGTTCTGCCTGTCGTTTCAGGCGCAAGGGGTGGTTTTTAATCCACTAGCTTATATCCCTTGCTCGTCTTTTGAGACGGTTCAGTAGATGTTTTGATTTCTACCCCACGATGTCCTTTTCCTTGATATAATCTCAGTCCAGGGTCGGATATGGAACACATACTAGCGGTTAGGCGTTTTCAGCAATTGTCGCGCTGTCCGCGTTCAGTCCCGCATACTACTTCTGGGTGTCACTCCAGACGTAGGGGAAACTCCTCTCTTTCCTCACGGAAAGGGGCGCTCTGTGTTTTTCAACCCGCACTAGGTTGTAAGGATTTGGTTTTCTAGGATACTCACCTCACCTTAATGAAAATGTAAGTTATCATTTTCTTCAAAGAAGAAAAAGCCTCTCATCCCCCCGTGAATGGGTTTCGAGAGAACGAATCGCACCAGGTCTTAAGACGCTGAGTTTCCCGCTTTCCGCGTATTTCGTATGAGGAAGCATTGCAACGCGCCAATGAAAATAGATATCATGTTTTGAATTACCTAACACATAACAAGTCCAAAGTCCGCGCAATCCCTGAGTTAAGGCTTTATTTGGCAACCAAAATCCTTCTGTAGGAAGAGAGGGTTAGGATTTATTTTTGCGTAATCGAACGGGAGAAGCTGGATTAAAAGGTGAAATAAAAGGATTGGGAGTGGGTGGTTTCTCTTTAACACTAATCGCAAAACTTTTTCGCTGAGCTTCCCGCGTACCATATTTATCGGTTACGGAAAGCGTAATTGGAGATGGAAAGTTTTTGATCGTGTCAAGTTCTTTTGTCCCCACTAACGGAACTTTATACTGATAAGGAAGTAATTCAACTTGAATATCTTCACCTTCTACTTTCCAAGTTAGTATCGCCTTTTCTCCTTCATTTAAAACTTGATTAAGTTGTTCACTACCGTTGATTTTAAAAAAGACGATTTTAAATGGTTTCGCAATGACTTCAATTGTGTTTTCAATATTTTTAGTACTTATTCTATCATTGACATTTTGAGTATAAGCTTTTAATTCATAAATGAAATTTCCGATATTTATTGCAGGTAAGGAAATTTTACATTTAGTTTGCTTACCTTGTTTCTCACAATTGTCTTTGAGTTTTGGGTCATCAAATGTACTGCTTTTGAATTTAAAAGACTTTGGCTGTCCTACTTGTGTTTTTTCATCAACCTTAGTAATAATTTCTATTTTATCAAGTAATTCTGGACGGTTAACCGTCCAACTTAAAATTACATTTTCTCCTTTTTGATATTTGATTTTATCTGTTTTTAAATCGGCAATTTCTGCAATTGGCTTCTCTCTAATTTCTACATTAGTAATTAGAATTGCATTTTGAATTCTTTGAGAAAATAGTGATTGTCTCTGAGGATATGAAGCTTTAATCTCAAAAACATATTTTTCCTTAGCTGTAATTCCAGTTTTTAATCGGTTACAAACTAATTCTTCCTGAGATGTTACCCGACAAAGAGGATTTCCATTCTGATTAACTTTGATTAATTCACTAATATTTTTATTTAATATCAGCTTATTACTGGGTGGTTGCGTAGTTGCGATCGCTAAACTTTTTAATTGTTTATAATTAGCAATTTTCCAGCTTAAACGAACTTCATCTCCCTCAATAAGTGTGCGATTTTCCGCTCTGAATTCTTCAATTTTTAAAGGTTCGGGGTATAAATATTTCCAAATTAAAAATGTCACAGTTGCTGTTAACCCAAGTCCTACTAATATTAATAGCAAAAGTTGCCAAAAAGGACGTGGTTTCCATTCTAAAACAGCTTGGGGTAATTTACTAGGTATAGGTAATTCTTGTTTGTCGTGAACATCAACTTGAAAGTTAATAATTAAAGGTTGTCCTCTCCACGGTCGTCTCCACCAAGGTCTTGGTTTGACGGTTAGATTTGCTTCTGCACTTTTACTTGGCAACAATTTTACTTCTGTTGGTTCAAATTGATAAATACAAAGCTCTTCTTCATCTCTGCTTCTAGCACTAAGATGTAGTTCTCGCACCAAGTTACCTTGGTTGTTCAATCTTAATTGATATTTCCCAAGTTTGCGGCTGACTTTGCCTAAAATAGTATTTAATTCTATATTGAGTTGATAATCTGTTGGAATCTGGATATAGACCAAATCTAACAATATTAAATCTGGATTATTTTCTGAGTGTAAACGGATAGTAGGTGAATAGTTACCAGCAAGAGTATTAATAGGTGGTCGAAATTCTAATAATATTTGACCTTCAGAAATTGGATTGAGTTCGAGTGCGCTGACTTCAACTAATCCAGCTGCTTCTACTCCAGTTTCAGGATAGGATATTCTCAACCACTCTTCATCTAATTCTGGACAAGTTAAGTAGAAACGGTCTACACGAGTAGAGCGATTTTCAACTTTGACTGTCACTTGTAATTGATTGGGTTTATAAATCAGTGGTTTGCTGGGGTTGGTAGCTGGCTGAATTGAAAAAGTTGGGTCGTTTGCTCGAATTACCGTTTGTTCTTTGAGTAAAACCTTGATTTGTCCGGGAAAGTTGATCGGGGTATCTTGTGGATAATGCTCGGGAGAGTCCACAACAAAAGTATAATCATAGGTTCCCGGCAGCGCATCAATCGGAATTTCTAATTCAAATGTAACTTCATCGCTACTTTCTCCTGGTGCGATCGCTAAACTTGCTCTTGGAGAACTAGACCAGTTACTTATTTTTTCAAATGTCTCATCAAAAGTAAAAAATAAATCGATAACAGCGCTTTGTTGTCCCTCATTAATCACTACTATATTTATTTTCACAGTTTCCCCTGGCATTCCATATTGAATTCCAGGGGGATTAATAATTACAAATAACGGGTTTGATTTAGCTTGCATATATTCTCTATCTTTATCATTTAATACGATGTAGTCTTACCTGAAAATCTTCACTACCACTGATAACAAAATTATTTTTGACATCAATACTATTGATTTTTTTATCGCTTTTATAAATTGTTTTACCATTTGGCGATTTGGTTTTATCAAGTGTATAGTCATCCTTTAAATACCAAACAACAACCCGTCCATCATCTCCACCACTCACTAAATAACTACTATCTTCACTAAATGCTAAACTACGTACAAAGCTTTGGGATTCATCTTGCCAGCGTGCTAATAGCTTACAATTTAAGTCACTATTATCTTGTTCAATTCTGGCAGGATTGCATTGTTTTAGATCCCAAGTTGTAATAAACCCCAACGAATCGGAAGTTGCAAGTATTTTATTCTCGGGACTATTCGAGTTAGGAGCAAAAGCTAATCCCCATATATAATCCTCCTGTCCTTCGCTTTGGCCGTCCTGTGCGGTTTTTTGTACTGATAAATCTTTTAATAAGTTACTAGATAAAATTTGATTTACAGGCAATACTAAAAAACGTCTGAAGTTGCCAGCAATAATCAGACTTTTGTCATCAGGGCTTAAAGTCAAAGCGCGTATTTGAAAATCTGTTAATGCTTTTTGTTGTTTTTTAATGTCAAAAACTTTTGGTTCTGTCTGCCATTGTTCGTTAACTAAACTTCTTGACCATACTCGCAATTTACCACTACCATAACCACTAAATAGATTAAGTGAGTCTGTAGTAAACGCTAAATCTAATACCCGATCGCCGAAATCTTGAGAATCTTGAAGTTGGCTGATTTTTCTACCTGTAGGAATGTTTCTTAACTCGATTACACCATTATCTAAACCAACTGCAACGATATCGTTTTCAACCGGAACAAATCGTAAGACTCTGATAGGATTGTTTGTAATTTCTAATAACCCCTGCGGTTTGTGCGATCGACCACAGGTTTTGAGAGGTTGTACGTTCGATCCGACTGTTTCATCTGGTTTTAAGGTACTAGTGCCGATTCTCCAAACCCTCAACGTACAATCATCCGAACCACTCACAACCTGGGAACTAGTACCACTTACACGAACCGAATTTACAGAGGCTTGATGCTGTGGAGGTGATTGTCTCAACAATAAAGCAAGTAATGCTGCGATTAACGCGGCGATCGCCAGTTGTAACCACAGAGGTATAATCGGTAAAACCTCTAATTCCAGACTTTGAGTTGCAGGGTCGGTACTACCTAGACGTTGGTCGAATAATTCTGGTCTTGCTTCCAAAAGTAAAGTTTTGCCGATGCCAATCCAAGGACGTTTTTTGCTAACTTCTAAATTAATTTTAGCTGTCTGTCCTAAATCAAGATTAGCTGTTTCTGGGTACTTCTTGAACGTACACTTTCGCCAATCCCTGCCTTGAATTTGCAAGTTAATTTCTTGACGCAGGTTGCTAGCGTTTTTAAATAACAATTCATAAACTACCGTTTTAGACTTCCAGTCAAGTAGCCATCTGCTTCCTGGAGGAAGTGTTTGTCGGTGTTGCGGAGTACTAAACTTGATAAAACCTACAGGTAATACTTCAAGATTACCTGCGGCATTAGCTGGGTAACTATTAGGACTTGTAGCCTCAACGCTAAAGGGATAAATTTGACTGGGTGCTTGGACTACAGATGGAGGTTGACATTGGAAAGTCACTTCTGCTTGTAGCCCAGGATTTATTGATAATCGTCTTTCTGCACTGCCCATCAACCAAGACGAATCAATACCAGCAAAACGCAATACTACATTCGCTGGTTGTTGTCCCATATTCCGCAGCCTTACTAGTATATCTACTGTATTAACTGGATATACTTGAAACTCTCTTACAGGTAACTCTACACTAATGAGATTTGGACTTTTATCTCGCTCAATTTGCAAACGCAGCAATAATCTACATTCTCGCCCTAGTTGAGGCGAAAATACTTTGACCATGAGATTAACCGTACCGACAAATCCAGGGATAGGCGTGTTAAAAATAAACACTTGGAATTTAGTGCTACTGCCATGAGGCTGAGCAGCAGCAATTTCCGGTTCGAGTCTATACCATCTGTACTCAGAACTCTGCTTTTCTCCCGCAGCTTCAATTTCCAATTGAAAATTGGCAAAGCGATCGCTATCATTATTAACCGTCACTTCAAAAGAAACTGGAGGTTCAGTCGGTCGAAAAATTAAGTTTTGAGTAGAAAGACTGGCACTTATAAGATTATTTTTCATCTCAGGGCTATTTAATTGGCTTTCTTTGCCCGAAAGCATTTATTAGACTTTAAAAGTAGTTTTTATTTAAATATTTGCTTTATTTATTTGTACTAGTACAAGTCGGCGTAAATAAGGCAACCATAAAAAATGGCTGAAAAGCTTAGAAAATCAAACTTCTTACTTCTTACTTCTTACTTCCGCGAAGCGGTACTAGACTTTGAGCGCTGAAAACTCAGCACTCAGAGCTATATCAATCTTTCATGTTTTTCAAATAATGAATGACTGCTTGTGCTGTAGGCAAATTAGTTGCGAGTAATATTTCGTTAATATTACAGGTTCGCAACAGTGCTTCTTCGCTTGCTTGACCGGGCTGAGGAGTTATAAAGTCTCTTAAAAAAATAACCGCAATAATTTCCTTTGAGTTAATCAGTGAATTAATTGCTTGATATCCTCCAGATGTTGCTGGGGGAATTTCTTGAGTTACATTCAAACCTGTCTCTTTGTATAAATAATCGCTAAAAGTTTGCCATGTTCTTGTTAGACAGTAGGATAAGAATTCTTCATGCTCTACGATTAATTCTGTGAGTTCCGATTTTTTTGTGTCGTGAGAAATGAGTATTATTTGCTTGTTTTCGAGAACTTGAGCAATCTCGATTAGGGATTCTTCGGAAATATCTTCTACTAGGTCTTTTTGGGTTTCTTGACTCTCTGTTGTAATAGAAGCTGTTTCAGACACTAATTCTTCTCCTAACTCTGGTGTAGTTGGCGTATCTAAATTTGTATACTCGTTACTTACAACTTCTATAGTCTCGCTTTCTGCTGTCTGTGTGTCTTCTTCCTGGGTTTGCAAAACTATTTCTTCTGCTTCCGAGTCAATATTATCTTCTTGTGTTTCCTCTTCCTGGGTTTGCAAAACTATTTCTTCTGCTTCTAAATCAATATTATCTTCTTGTGTTTCCTCTTCCTGGGTTTGTAAAACTATTTCTTCTGCTTCTGAGTCAATATGATCTTCTTGTGTGTCCTCTTCCTGGTTTTCTATAAATATTTCTTCTGCTTCCGAATCAATATGATCTTCCTCTTGGAAATCGCGTGTTTGAACAATAGTATATTCAGCCTCATCGCCGGTGGTATTTGCTGTACCTTCTTCGATTGCATCTAAAATTTCGTTGTCTTCGTGCAATTCGGCTGCGTTGTCAGGTATAACGATGTCCGCATTTGCAGGGAATGCTTGATCAGATTGAACAAAAGTTAATTCTTGAGGTGTATTGACAAATTCTTCATCGTTCTCGATTTTATTAGCAATTGATTCACTAATCACAGGTTGAGATGCTTGCGATTGATTTACGAATTCAGATGAAGTAGCAACATCGGAATCGGTATTTTGACTACCTTTCCGATTAGAAAACATTTCTGGTGTAATGATTCTCATTACCGTTTCTGATTGCTGAGAAACAGATATATCTTCTTCCATCATCAACGCGAAATCTCCGATGCGGATAATATCGCCATTCTTCAATATATATGAATGATTCTTTTCGGCGATTTTTCCGTTAATAATGGTACCGTTTCTGCTGCCAAGGTCGCTGAAATAGTAATTTCCGGAGTGAGAAAAAAATTTGCCATGATGACGACTAACATCTTCGCTATCAAGAACTAAATCGGAATCGGGAGAACGACCAATTAAATATTCTACTCCGCGTCTAGTTGTTAAGGAAAGGTCGATTTCCTCTAATTCACTTTGTGTTGGCGAATTGGAAATTTTGAGTTTCATAATAGTTTTTGGTTAATTTTATTAATTTCTGCTACCCATCGTTGACGGGTCAAATGTTCGAGATTCAAAATATCATTTTGCGACCAATGAAAATGGTAGGCAATAAAAGCTACCTCCTCATACAAAGTATCTGAGGGGTAGCTCGTTACTCCCCCGCTAACTCTAGCCTGACTTGATATTCGGTTTCACAATGAGGACATTGCGTGGGGATATATGTATTTCCTTGTTGATTAATCCGGTTGTAGAATTCTCTGAGATAGGAAATATCTCGCAATACAAGTCCTTCAAGCTGTTCGGGGCTAACAGAGTTGAGACTACCCAATCGAGATATGACACGCGATAGCATAACTAAGGTATCGTAAGCTGGGTTTTCCCGAACCTTGCGTTCTTGTTGCACCAAAATTTCATCCTTAGCAGTAGCTAAACGCATCAACCCATTGCGATGCGATCGCTGTTGGCTATCGATTAATCCTTGGGGGAGAATAAACGAAAATTCGGTGCAAAGTGTTTCCTTACGGCGCATAAATTAGTTACTTGTAATTACTAATAGGTTGCTTTAATTACCAACAAGTGCTTCTTCGGGTTCTGTTTCTTCGGCAACATTTACAGGATCATCCAAACCGTTAATTCTACGGTAAAAATATGAGAGATACTCTAAATCCTCACTAAAGAAATTTTCTACGATTGCGGGAGTTACTTCAGATAAAGCTCCCAAGCATTTAATTACCCGTGCTAAGATAATAATTGTGACATAGGCTGGATTAGCTTTGACACGAGGGTCGCGCAAAGGCGCAATTTCATCGATCGCAGTAGATAATCGCATTATGCCCTTGCGATGGAGGTTGCCTTCAGGATCAAGATATCCTTTAGGCAATGTAAATTCAAACTCTGTTTCAAACATAGTCTGCTATGTAAACCTGCAATTTATTTCAGCCTTTGACTCTTTTAAATTCTTCAAAAGCAACTTCCACTTCCTCCATTTCTATCCCAGTGCTACGAGCGTTAACATCGGCAACTTTATAACTAGCTGCCCAAGCACCAGCTAATTCAAATCTTGCCTGCGTTTGTGCCGCTTGATCGTAGATAGTTAAAGAAGCATTTCTCCGTTGAGTTGCCCAGTTACCATCTTGAATTGCTTGGAACCAATCCCAAAACGCCATCGAAAAGGTCAAACCTCTACGCAAAGTGAGATTACCGCTTTTAACATTGCCTGGTATCTTAGTTCTAACCGCTAAACCCTCTGTAGCTGCACCCCATTTGTTAGAAGTGACTTCGCATATTTCAATCGCTTCCTGCGTCCGTTTAAATCCCTGGCATTCCAAGAAAATTCCATCTACTGGCTCGCTGGAGTTATCCAAACTCAGTTCCAAGTAGAACCGATGAGATGTAAGAATTTCAAATTCAGCCACTGTCTATGATTCCTTTAGGTAATAAGGGAGGCATCGGCTGGATACCTCCATGAAATAACACATGATTATTGACTTCGTTTAATACCTTCGTGAACCAATTCTATAGTCTCAGTTGCCATATCACCTGAAGACGCGGTTAAAGTCGGTCCTGTATATTTACAGGGATAACAGTTTTCAATTTCCCAACGGGCTTGCATATTCCCAGCCTGATCGTAAGCGGATACAGAACCAAGTTTACGCTTGCTTGTCCAATCACTCTTACCTCCCATATTCTTGTTACAGTCCTCATACCATTTGTAGAGGTCTATGTCCGTAGTAGCAACTAGCTTGAGGGTAATGTTAGTAAACTTGGAAACTGTTGGGGTGGCTTGACGAGTAGCAAGTCCTCCTTTCGATGAACCGTGAACTTCTTGAGCCGGAGTTGATTCAACGCCTAAACCACTCACTTCTTTAATGATTTTTTGCTCAATACCTTGTGCTTCAAAATAAAATCTTGAAGCAGTTAAAAATTCAGCCATGATCAACCTCTTAATAAATTAAACAACAATAATGTAATGTGGATATATTGGACAAAAAAACTACTCACCTTCGACACCATTCCATTGACTGATACGGAAGACCACAAACTCTGCTGGTCGTACCGGGCAAACACCAACTTCGATATATAGACGACCGAGAATCATTGTTTCTGGGGGATTCAATTCTGCGTCACACTTCACGTAAAATGCCTGTTGAGGTGTTGCGCCAAATAAAGCACCTTCCCGCCAAATTCTTTCTAAGAAATTACTTACCGTGCGTCGGACACGCGCCCATAAATCCTCGTCGTTAGGCTCAAATACTGCCCACTGAGTACCTAATTCCAAAGATTTTTCAATATAGCTAATTAGTCGGCGAACGCTGATATAACGCCATTCTGTTTTATCTGGTTCTACAAGAGTACGCGCACCCCAGATACGAATACCTCGATTGGGAAATCTGCGAATACAGTTGATACCAATGGGATTCAAAAGTTCTTGTTCGCGGAAATTGACTTCATAATCTAAACCTAGTACACCCCTGGGGACTTCATTCGCAGGTGCTTTGTAAACTCCACGAGTTTCATCGTTGCGTCCCCAAACACCCATCATATGACCGCAAGGAGGAACGCTAATGGGATTACCGCGATCGCGTGGATTGGCAACTTTGATCCAAGGATAATAAAGTGCCGCAAACATCGAACGACGGTTAAATCTGTTTAACCATTCTACAACTTGTTGTGGTTTAGAACAGTCGGGAGGAGAATCCAGAACAACCATGCGATTGGGTGGGTTAGGAATATCGCCATTATTAGCACCTTCGCACATACTGATCATCAATTCCATGATGCCGTGAACTTGGTCTAAGTTCATTAATTCCGATTCATAAGCACGCATCAGATCGGGACAAGCCACCATCGTAATTTCATCAATTTCAAACAGCCCACGTACCCCTGTACGGTCATCCCGTACACCCTCAAAATCTGAGGAAAATCTGTCAGGTGCCCTGGGAATTATCGGTACTGCAATTTCATACTGCCCATTTCCGGGACGACGTGCTAAAGGTTGCCCCCTTTGAGAAATATCTTCAATAGTGACAAACATGGAATTACTTAATGCCGCGATCGCATAAGTTGCAAATTGAGCATTTGGTTCAGGGTTCATCGTCAGGTTATCGTATTCTTCAAGGGTTTCATTTCCTCGACTAATTTGAACCTTGAAATATTCACCTGTATTTGGCGGAGCTTCACCTTCTGTACCTTCTGGTAAAGCACGAGGTCCGCTATCGTTAATCGTGACTGCGATCGCGCCAGTAGCAATTTGTTCGGGACGGATAGCAAAGCGTAGAGAAGGACGATTGCCTCGACCAGAAATGCGGAGTGAGGTGGCTTGCGGTTGGGCCGGTTGAGGAGTTCCTGGTAACTGCGTGCCAATACTAGTAATCCAGCAGCGACCACCACCATTCATAAAGTAACCATATACAGAAAAAGGCAAATAGGCGTTGAAATCGGTAAAACCATCAGAATTAGGACGAGCAAAATAATTTAAATATTGCGTCCAATTAGTAACAAGCATCGGCTTGAATAACTCAGCCCCATCACGTAAATCTTCGGTAAAACCAACAAATCCAGCAATTGCTGTACTCACACCTTCTATTGGACGGCTACCTCGGTCTATTTCTTCGATATAGACACCAGGAGCAAAATAGTCAAGTCTAGCCATTCTACGATCTCCAGTAAATTAAGTTATCAATGCGGGAGTTAGTAAGATTTCTTTGAAATTACAATTTTCATTATCGACTAACATATTTACTTGAAGGGGTAAATATCCCTGGCAATTGAGCAACAGCATATAATTGCCTAAACTTAGGTTTTCAAAATAAAATAACCCTTCTTTGCTGCTACTAGTCGATTTTTGTGTTCCCGCTACTTTAATTTCAGCTTCTAAAAGTGGCTGATCCGTTACAGCGCTCTTGACCACTCCTGCGATTGCTACCTTCCTAGTAATAGTTTCAACACTTCCATTTCCCAATTGATTTTGCATATCAAAAATTCTTTCCAAAACCAGAGGTACTACATTGCTTTGGGGTACAAATGGTACTGTCACCATTAGATACAAGGCTGGACGTAGAGGTATAGTTAAAGCACTCCACAAAGAACCAGCTTCTAGTTGTGGCTCTACCGAAACTGTCATGTTCAAGTTGCCATAACCGCGCAGTTCCGAAATTAAAAATTCTTCCCGTAGTAAGCGATGACGCAGTAAAACAGTTATTGCTTCGCTTATCAAATGGTATTCACCAAAGGCTGTTCTATCCCAGGTTGTTAACAATATTGAGATATCAAACCAAGCAGGAAACCACTTAACAGGTGCAGATTGTGTAGTTTGTGTAAGCTGCTTACGCTCTACTTGTCTGCCAGAATGCTGCATTTGCTTGCTCTCGCGAATGTCGTAAACATACAAATTGAGAGTTGGTCCGACCCCTTCTTCCTTGTGATTACTAGGATGGCTAAAGTCAATTTGCTCCGTACTGGTAAGCGAAGTACCTCCAGCTAAAATCTCTGCTAGGGTTTGAAGAAGGAAAATGAGCATAATTTATGTTCAACTGTTTCTGAACCCCATATACATTAGATTAACTTCATTAACCCAATAAGGTTAACTAGACTTTTGTCGAGATTTTATTTGACAAATTTTGTTCAGACGTAATATTAAATTTGTTGTCAAAAAAATCTATCTAAATCAGTTAAACGTGCTTAATTATACTGAATATATGTAGATTATATCTCAATTTATGCTTCAAATACATATTCTGATTGTGATAGCTTCTTTTTTGCAAAAGTATAATTAAGCTCTTGATTTTTTATTCCTAATTAATATTACGGGTTTTATTCCTGTAAGTACTTGTAATTATTTAAAAATAAATTGCAAGATTCATTGTGTAGTGCATAAGTTGATCGGAGTCACATCTATTCATACATATAAGCCGATCTGAAAAATCTAAAAGATTCAGAAGGAAATCAAATAATATCAGCAGAGGATGGTACAGTCAAATTTTGAGAGATTAGAGGCGATCGCAAAAAACTTTACATTTATAAAAGGGTGAGTTCAGTAATGGTAGTAAATTTCTCTCTCCAAAAACATGAATTCAGTAATTCTCCTAATACATTTAGTATAAAAAACTACTGCATTATGTACGCAAAACAATTAACTTATTATTATCCAAGTGATTGTGTGCGGATTGTTTATCACGAATCCGGGTTTCAAAAACACCAAGAATTAGTTCAGTATTTCCAAGATGAACCTGCTTTTTCTCCACAAGAATTAGCTTATTTAAAGTCGGAATCATGGTTAGATAATTTTCCTCATGTTTTTGAAGTTCATGAATTTAAACTGACAGAAATGCCAGACTATTATTGTTATATTTGTGTTATCGGTTATCGAAATAGTCAGCCGGAATATATTCAAATCGTTACGAATGAATCTTTGTCTAAAAATTTACAAGTCCGCTTAAAAGACTCGGCGATAATACTCAGCCAATATATAGAACTTTACTCAGAAAACTTACATCAAAAATCGGAAATTCAGCTACTAGAACATATACTTCATAAAGCTGGTCATCAACTGCGTAATTCTCTGGCATTAATAGGGCTTTATGCACATAATTTGTATTTGCAATTGACAGATACTTCTAGCCAAAAAAAAGCAATGTTCATTCATGAAAATGTCAAAAAAATTGACAGTAATCTGACAGAAATGCTATCCTGCGGTCAAGGAGTAAAATTAAATATAGTTCCCCAAGATTTAAAAGAGATAGTAGCTGAAAGTATAAAAGATTTACAACCAATAATTCATCAAAAACAACTAAAAATAAACATTAGTGAAATATCTACAATACTATTGCTTGACAAATTACAAATCCAACAAGTTTTTGATAATTTAATTAGTAATGCAATTCACTTCAGTCCAAAATTGGGGGAAATAAACATTAACTGGCACACTTTTCAAGAAGAAGTTCTAATCAAGATTTCCGACCGGGGACCGGGAATTCCACCTGAAGAGATACAAAAAGTTTTCAATCCTTTTTACTCACGTCGTGTAGGTGGCACCGGGCTGGGTTTAACGATAGCAAAAAAGATTGTTTTAGACCATCAAGGAAACATATGGGCGCAAAATTTATCAGAAGGAGGTGCAGCATTTTCAATAATTTTGCCGAGAAAAAAGTATTAAGCGTATTAGCTTAAAAAATTTATAATAGTTGAATTTTTATTAATATCATGAACAAGCGGCAAATTTCAATATTATTAGTAGATGATGATGAGCATTTTCGCCAAGGTCTGCATCATCTCTTAGCTTTTTATAAAAATAGCAATTCACTAGCAGTAGAAGTTATTGGTGAGGCAAATTGTGTAGAACAAGCTTTGGAATTGACGACTCAAAAGCTGCCAAATTTAATATTACTTGATATGGAATTAGTCGGTAGTGATGGAATCACAGCTTTAACCAAACTTAAAGAGATTGGTTATCTGGGCAAGGTTTTAGTTTTGTCTGCCCATCAAGAAGATGATTATATTTTTCAAGCAATGCACAAAGGTGCCGCTGGTTATCTTTTTAAAACCTGTGTAGCTACTCAACTGTATGAAGCTATTAATACGGTAATGCAATCGGAAACTTATTTACCTCCAGAAGCCACTAGCGGATTTTTTCGTCGTTTCCAAGCTAATTTAGACTCTATTCATCAACAAAAAAATCGGTTACATTTAACACCAAGAGAACAAGAAGTTTTATCTTTTTTAACTCAAGGAGCTTCTAACGAAGAAATTGCCAAAAAACTATATGTGACGATTGCTACTGTCAAAGCACATCTCACAAGTATTTTTGAAAAATTAGAAGTGACTAGTCGTACTCAAGCAATTGTAACCGCGATTAAATTAGGACTTGTTCAAGCTGAGTAATGACCGATAAAGGAATTTAGATAAATATGCTTTCTCTTGAATCATTTTACAAAAAATATGATTGCTCTTATAATTCACCATTGAGTTGCGATCGCCCTTTGGAAACAGCGCAACAAATAAAAGGTGCTAAGTTTTGTTTAGAATGTGGTTTTCCTGCTACTTTACCAATGGAAGCGGAAATCAAAGGTAATCGGGGTAGCTATCGAGTAACTAAGTATTTAGGTGTAAGGGGTTTGGGTCGTTTATATGCGGGTGTACAGTTAAAAAACCAGCAACCTGTAATCATCAAAGAATATTTACTGCCAGAACGTTGTTTTAATCAAGATGAAGCTTTGAAGCGCAAAGAAACTTTTAAACGGGTTGGAGGAGTCAATTTAGCAGATGGTAGACAGCAAAACTTTCGTTTAATCCAAACTTGGGAAGCGATCGCAGATGAAAAAGGAGAACGCTGCTATTTAATTACTAAAGATACAGAACCATCTCAGACTTTAGCTCAATACTTGATAGCTCAAGGAGCGATGAGTGCATCCCAGGTACGTGAATTTTTAAATAAAGCCTTACAAACTCTGGTATTTCTGCATACTCAAAAACTGCGTTTTCTATCCAACCAAGTACAGAAAGGTTTAGAACACGGCAATATTAATTTGGATAGCGTATTAATTAAATCAGAAAGTAGCCAACAATTTTCTTTAATATACTTTTGCGATTTAGCCAAGTGGGAAAATTTATTTATCCCAGCAGATTTTCCCCAACCCCCAGCTAAAACATACCAAGAGGATTTAAAATCCTTGGGATTATTAGCTTTTTATTTATGGTTAGGGCGATCGACAAATTATAATACTGGTGAAAAAATTGACCCCAAAGAACACGAACTATTGCCAAATACTGATAATGAATTAAAGCAATTCATCTATCGCTTGCTAGGGTTCGATGCTCCTTTTGATGATGCTGAAACTGCCCGTCAAGCGCTGCTGCAACTATCTCCAGAAACCGAAATTAGCAATAGACAGCCTTCAAGAGAGTTACCGCAGGTTCAAAAGCGTTTTCCTATATATAGGGTGTTATTAGGGATACTGGCTTTGTTATTGCTCGGTGGAGGAATTTGGTATTATTTTTGGCGGTCTAGTAAATCAGATGAAAGCAAATATTTTGCCTGGGATGAACTTTTAGCAAATTTTTCGGAAGTTAGTAACGTAAGTTCAGGTAATTTTGATTATACAGGAGAAAAGAATGGCACTTGGAGTTTTATTCTGACACAAGCACCTGAAAGTGAGAATAGATTAGATGATTTATTAACTGAGCCTAAACCATCGGTAAAAGCTACGTTTAACTATAAACATATTGATGTTAAAAACGAGCCTAAAATCCTCATAGAAGAAGTGCAAAATAAAAACTTTGACTTTGCCCTCACGAGCTTAGAAGATATTATTACCGATGATATGAAACCAAAGAAGATCGCCTATGATGGTTTATTAGTATTTGTTACATTCAGTAACAAGAAAAACAGTCTTTCTCAAGCATTGCAGGGAAAGATTACTCTCCAACAACTACGCCAAATTTATACAGGTGAGGTGAAAAATTGGCAGCAAATAGATCCAAATCTTCCGAATCTACCTATAGATCCTTACGTTCCCCAAGAAACAGAAGCAATAAAGAAATTTGAACAATTAGTTTTCCTGAATAATCCCCGAGATATTGCTTTATTTGAAGAGAATATAGTAAAACTCAAAACCGAAGATACAGGAGCGATCCAAAACAGAATGCGGCAAGCAATTAGCAAACAGCAAGATACTGGTATTATCAGTTTTGGTATTCTTAGTAAAACTTGGAGACAATGTGCGGGCTATCCTTTGGCGATAGTTGATGAAAAAAATAAAAATAATAAACCTATTCAGCCTTTATTTCGTCAGCGTAAACAACGTCCGATCCAGCCTTCAGATGATTTATGTGATAAAGCTAATTATTTTGACGTTGAGACTTTTCATTTAAATAAAAGCGCTAGTTATCCTTTGGGCTATCCTATATATATAGTGTATCCTAAAGACAACAGCCGGGAGGCTGCTGGGTCGGTTTTTGCTGATATGCTAAAGACCCGTCAAGGTCAATGTCTACTGAATAAGGTAGGTCTTGTTCCCTTACAACCTATACCTAGTAATATACAAAATAATGCCTGCGAATCGGTGCCCTAATCCAACTTGCGAATATTTTAATCGCGCTTTACCCAATAATGCTAAGGTTTGTCCTTGGTGTTCTACTCCTTTGGGTAATATAATTCCCCCCGCACCAAACAACCCACCTACTCAGCAACCCCCTCAGCAACCACCACCACCGGAACAACCTATAAATCAACCTGCTCCTGATTATTCAACCCAATATCAGCAGCGTTCTTACGTACCACCAACACCACAACCTTACACACCACCACTACCAAGATTACCAGTTCTAAAGCTGATTCATTCTACTGGTCGTGAGTTTAGCTTATCAGGGGAAGTTGGTTCTATTGGTCGTCGTACCCAAAGTATGCCAACTCCACCAGAAATTGACTTAAGTGGTATTCCTCAAGAAGGAATAGTTTCTCGACGACACGCTCGCGTCTTTTGGGATTGGTCGCAAAATACTTATATGATTGTTGATACAAGTGTAAATGGTATTTATTTAAACGGAAACCTTTTGAATTCTGGTGTTTCATATCGCTTATCAAATGGCGATTTATTACAACTCGGACAAGATAATCTCATAGTTTTTAAAGTAGTTGTTATGTAGTTTCTTAAAAGAAACTGTGGTTTTTAATAAAGAACTCACGCTATATTATTTAGATATATAAAGTTATTAGCGCGAAAAATATGATAAATATTGACAAAAATTTATATATTCAATTCAATAGTGCATCGAGATATTTTTTGATTTAGCTAAAGCTAGACTTTCGGCTAATTTTGATTATTAGAAACTACCTTTAGTCTAGATATTATATTAATACGAATAGGTAGTATTATATGGACTTAGAAGCAAAAGAAGCTTTTTTCACTTTTCTTGGAGATGTTGGAGGTACAACAGGGTACGCATATATTTCTACAATATCTGATGCTAGCAAAGTTGCCCAAACCGCAGCTATATACCTCAACGACTCATTGCTGTTAAGTAAGCTTGCTAGGCGCGTGTATGAACTTTTACAGGAAGACATTCGTTCTCAAAAAGAGAGAGTAAGTAATTATGGTTGCAATAGGTGGTTGTGATGGCTAGTAGTACAAATGGTAATATCGTTCATGAATTAAATTATGTAACTACCAACCGTTTTTATGTAGAGGTAGATAGCGCGATCGCAGCATCTTTTAGTGAATGTTCGGGGTTAGGTGCAAACATTCAAAAGAAGATTATTCATGAAGGAGGTGTTAACGACCAGCAAAGGGTATATTTAGGATATATCGAATTTTCGGATGTAACTCTCAAGCGTGGTGTTACAGACCATCCAGGCTTTTGGAACTGGATAAATGAAGTATTTGATGAACAGAAAAAAACATCTAGACGCAACGTCAATATTTTAGTTTTCAACCAAGCTGGTGAAACCATGATGAGTTGGACATTGATAGGTGCTATTCCCATCGGATGGAAAGCACCTGCATTACAAGCAGATGGGAACGCAGTTGGAATTGAAGAATTAACTTTGGCTTATGAAGGATTGCAGGTAGGAAAAGAAAAAGGTGGTGGGAATTCAACCACACGAATGTCATCCGGATTCTTCGAGTCACAATAATTAACAAGATAATTAAAGAATGAATTATATTTTAAATATGGAAATTATTAGGTATGCCGAAAAACACAGACGATCGGTTAAAATTAGGAGCATCTTTAGGTGAACCTAGCAGATTAACTTTGATAAAAGAGTCTAATTTTTTATCCAGACACAATAATATAATTCAGCCTTTAGCTAATCGAACGCCATTAGTAAAGGCTTCTAAATTTATTTTACCCCGCAAGCATAAAAATTCTCTAAAATCTTTAATCAATTGGGATTATGGAAATGAAAATAATGATTTTACTTTAGCTAATACGCAAGCTTCTGCACTTCCAGAGGCAAGTACCAATGATTACCAGTATTCTGATAAAAAAGAAAGAAATACTATTATTTCAGATGCGGTTCCAAGTATTGAGAACAATATTGTAAATAATGAAAATAACGATAGTTTGCCACCAGCAAATATTATAGATACTCCAATTAAAAAAACTAAAAGCAAATCTCAAACTAAGTCTAAAGCGAAACAATCATCTACATCTAAGAAATCTCAAGCGATCGCGCGATCAACATCTGCTCAAACTTCAGAATCTACCCCAACACAGCTAGCAACAACTACGGGTGAATCATCTCAAAACCTAGAAACAATATCAGATCAAACTTCAGAATCTACCCCAACACAGTTAGCAACAACAACGGGTGAAACTCACAACCCAGAAGCTGTTTCCCCACAAACAATATCAGATCAAACTTCAGAATCTACCCCAACACAGTTAGCAACAACGGGTGAAACTCAAAACTCAGAAGTTGTTTCTGCTCAAACAATATCAGATCAAACTTCAGAATCTACCCCAACACAGTTAAAAACAACTTCGGGTGAATCATCTGCGATCGCACAACCTGTTTCCTCACTACAAACAATACCCGATCAATCATCTCAAAACCCAGAAGCTATCCAAACAAAGCTAGCAACAACTACGGGTGAATTATCTCAAAACCTAGAAACAATATCAGATCAAACTTCAGAAACTACCCCAACACAGCTAGCAACAACGGGTGAATCAGATAACCCAGAAACTGCTTCCCCACAAACAATATCAGATCAAAAACCAGAAGTTACTCAAACAAAGCTAGCAACAACAGGTAAAACTCAAAACTCAGAAGTTGTTTCTGCTCAAACAATACCCGATCAAACTTCAGAAGCTACCCCAACACAGTTAGCAGCAACAACTGGTGAAACTCAAAACCAAGAAGCTGTTTCTCCACAAACAATACCCGATCAAACTTTAGAAACTACCCCAACACAGTTAGCAACAACTTCGGGTGAATCATCTCAAAACCTAGAAACAATATCAGATCAAACTTCAGAAACTACCCCAACACAG
>NZ_CAWUDI010000082.1:0-21044 GCF_963920925.1 Calothrix sp. CCY 0018
CTTACAAAGCTAAAAGTTAGTTAATATATTTGACTATATTTTTAGTAACTATGAGCATACTCCGACGGATTTTTCTGAGGGTATCAGACCTTAATTAATGCGGTAAAACCAAAATACTAATTAATCATCCCAAATAGGCAATTGATTCACAATATCGAGCAATAAACCGACATAAGTGGTTGCAGTACTATCTACCATCTCGATACTAAAATAACCATTTACGCCGTCATGAGTATGAGAACCCGTTTCTACAACTTGATAGCGTCCCTGCCGTACTGCTTGAATAAAAGGAGAACTTATCATCCAAGACCAGCGATCGGCAAATATAATTTTAGTCACATCTTCAACCCAATCTCGGCTACCTCGCAGATGATATACTTTTTCAACTTTATTAAAACCCGTTTCACCATCGAAACTACCGCCGACAGAAACTAGTATTAACCGTGTATTTAACCATTTATCTAAATATTCAGATGCACCTAAAGATACTTGCGCTCCTCCACTGGTACCGATAAGAATAATTTTAATAGGTTGCTCGGATGTATTATTTATAGGTGATGCAGCATTCATACGTTCTGCGATCGCGTTAGCAATTCCCAAGTTATAAACCGCACCATAACGGCTATCGGCGGAAATAGCAAAACGCCACAAGTTACGAATTTTAATCAACACATCTGCACTTTTTAACCAACCTTGCCCTTGAGAAGCAAAACGCCATACAGGAGCTAAAAAGCGCTGTGCCCCCAAACTTTTATTTGCTGCTGAGTAAGGAAAAACATCGTCTACAATTGCACATTGGGGATGAAGTGTTGCCAAATTATCGAGAAATATTTCTTCTCCTGGAGTTAATTCGTTAGCGGAAAAGTCTCCAACTCCGGGGAGAAAGATGATATAGCAATTTTTATCTCCAGTATTTTTTAGATTAAAATTATTTTTAATTAAATCTGGAGTCGGATTTATATCAAATCCCAAAGCTTGAGTACCCGTACTTAACCACCAAGATAAAGTACCTACCGGAGCAGTAATTCCCCAAACAATTAATAATATACCTGCGAAAATTAATAACTTTAAAGTTTCTCCTCGCAGCCATAACAAAATCCGTTCGATAATTTTTAACATTTTAGATAAGAGGGAATGGGGAATAGGGAGTAGGGAGTAGAAAAGAGTAATAAGATAAAATTGATCAATGTGAAAAATATTTTGTTTGATATGGTTTTCTTAATGTTCTAAGAGGTTAATTTACAGAGGTTTGCCATTCCCCGTTCCCTATTCCCTGTTCCCTTTAATAAATCTTGCACATTCATCAATACTCGATTATATTCAAATTTATGCTAATGTCTAGAGAACCAAAATGAATGCAACTCAAGATACATCTAAATGGCAATTATTATACACAATTAAAAATGCTTTACTTTTAAACGAGCAGCTTTACGATAATGCCTGTAATACACCTTTCAATAATCAATTAGCTTTAACTATTGTAATTTTGGCTGGTGTTTCTCATGCTTTGGGCAGTATTTTTATTTTATTAATCAATCGAGCGTCGATTTATTTATTGTTGCTAGCGCTTTTAATTGATGCCCTTTCCATAATTATCGGATATTATGTTTGGACTTTAACTATTTGGAAAGTTGGACAGTGGATAAAGTCAATAGATCCAAAGTTTCGTAGTTTATTAAGTCCAATTGGTTTTGCTTATGCACCCCAAGTGTTAAATTTTCTCACATTAATTCCCTTACTAGGAAGACCAATAGAATTAATTTTAGCAGTATGGAGTCTTTTAGCGGTAATTGTCGCAACTACTCAAGCCTTAGATATTACTACTCGTAAAGCAAGTTTTATTTGTCTAATTGCTTGGCCGTTAATTCAAATTGCCGTAGGTTTTATTCAAGTTTTGGAACAGGAAGTGGTGCAGTTTACTAATTAGGGAATTGGTAATAAACAACTTAACAAATTATAAAAACTCCGCGTTAAAAAATATTACTCTAATTTTCTAAACCAACCGCTACATTCAATCCTTCATCACTCTTCTTAAATGACCTTAATTCCTGATTTTTTAGTTCTTTGACTACACGTAAAAATAAATCATCTTGACCAAGAGAATTGATATAATTTGCATTTAAATAACGTTGGTAACTTGAATCATTCGTAACATAGGTTTTGAACATTGCCAGAGCTAAATAATTTGTATAGTTGCGAGCTAAATTAGGAGAAGGACCGATTACTTGCGAAGGTAAAGGAATCGAAGAATCATCGGGTGATTCTGCAATTGTAGAAAAGTGGGTTCCACCGTTCATTAATACTAAATATTTATTTTCGTTTGTTAACCAAGTAAAAGGTACAATCTGTTCGGGATATGCAGGAGCAACAGTATCGGCAGTACCTGCTACAATCATCATTGGAATATTTATTTTACTTAAGCCTTGTTGACCGTAAACGCTGCTATCTACTGGATTTATTGCAACTGCTGCTTTAATTCTTGGATCTGATAATTTATAATCAAATTTGGGTAAACCTAAAGCTTGACATTGCAGTAATAGCGAAACATTCAAAGTGTTTTGGTCAACCGGACAATTCTTTTGTAACTGAGGAAAATTAATTTGGGCACCTGCTAGCCCTAAAACAGTATAACCTCCAAAAGATTGTCCGATTACACCGACTTGTTCCATATTGAAACGTCCTTTGTATTCGGGATCGGAATTAGTTAAAAATTCGAGGCGATCTAAAATGTATTTTACATCCAAAGGTCGGTCAACAAATTCTCTCGGTTCTGTAACTGTATCCGCGATTCCTCCTAATAATGCTTGCAATTGTTGAGAGTTACTACCGGGATGTTCGGGAACTGCTACAACAAAGCCGTGGGAAGCCAGAAATTCGGCTAAATAAGCAAAACTAGTGCGATCGGAACCCAATCCGTGAGAAATTACAATTACCGGAAGAGGTTTTGTTGTTGATGGTAAGTAAATATCTACAGGAAAGCTGCGAATCCGAGATACATCCGTGAGGGTTCTACTGTTTTTTGTATAAGTAAAATTTCCTTTTTGCAATGCATCTGAAATAATATTATTTGAAACGGTTTTGTTCGACGCTTCGTTTAAAGATTTTCCATCAATCAGTGCAACTGCTTTTTGAGTTCGATTTACAATATTTCTTGCCCGTAATCCAATTTCCAAACTGCGGAATAAGTCTATAGAAATATTTTTAGAAGGAAATTTACGTAATATATTTATAATATTAAAATTTTCAGGTTTATCGGCTGCCAAAATTAAAGCCGCACGAGTCCCATAAAACCCGCTGCTGCGACGATATTTTTCACGAATTGTTTGTCCGCGATTGCGAAATTCGCTTTGAACTACTTGCGAAAGACTTTCCAAAAGCGTTTCACCAATAGGCGAATATAAAAATTGAGAAACTTCAACAGCCTTTAAAGGAATGGGAGCAAGCAATGCTTCTCTTAATTGTCCCCTATTTTCTTTAGGGACATATTTAAAATAAGCTGCTAATTCATCATTTATTTGTCCAGTTTTGGCATAAGTTTCCAAAGAATCAACCGAAATCGACCTTTCAACTATCCCAAAAGAAAGCTTTAACCTTTCCGCACTCACAGCACGATTAGGAGTTAAAACAGGTAAAGCGCAAGTAATAAAACAGCTTAACGCTGCATTCAGCCAAATTGATTTTCGCATAAGAACAGTTAGCAGTTATCAGTTAGGAGTAATTAAGGTCAAGGGTTAAAGGTTAAAGGTCAAAGGTTAAAACTCCCCTTGTCTCCCCCTCTACCCCCTCTCCCCATCTCCCTAACCCAATCCGGACCAGGGTTCTAGGAAGTCGGGATAAAGTGTTAGTCCGCCGTCAATGTATAAAGTTTGTCCGGTAATGTAAGCTGCTTCATCGGAACATAGAAAAGCTGTTATGGCTGCCATTTCTTCGGAAGTACCGACTCTACCCATTGGGATATGGCTTTCTACACTGGCTTTTTTTTCTGGATCGTTTGTCCAAGCATCATTGATTGGAGTGATAGTTGCACCGGGGGCGATCGCATTGACTCGAATTCCTCTTCTAGCATATTCTAAAGCTAAAGTGCGAGTTAGATTCTGCATTCCGCCTTTACTAACTGAATAACTTATATATTGTGGTCTGGGTATGATTTGATGAACGCTGGAAACGTTGATAATACTTGCACCTTTACCTGCATCCAGAAACATTTTAATTGCTTCTCTGGCGCATAAATAAGCACCTTTTAAATTAACGTCAATTACTTTCTCAAATTCTTCAAATGGTATTTCGTGTGCTGCACCAGGTATTTGAATCCCCGCATTATTAATTAAAATATCTAATCCACCGAATTCTTTTTTTACTTCGGCAAACATTTCCACAATATCATTTTCCTTAGATACATCTGCTTGTACCAATATTTCCTTACCTTCACAACCGCAACGCGCATCGGTGCAGGCTTTGTAAATCAATTTTTCGGTATCTTCGGCATCTTCAGGGCTTTTTCGATAGTTAATTGCTACATTCGCGCCTTCTTGAGCAAATCTGACAGCAATTGATTGACCGATTCCCGAAGTTGCACCCGTAACTAGAACGTTTTTTCCGCTTATGCCTTTCATGAAAATCCTTAGTATTATTTGCTTCTGGGTTGAGTTTAGTACAGTTAAACTGCGCTCCCTTCCATCTGTGGTAGCAAATAAAGAAATTGATATTGATATCTAATGCGATTCGATTGTTTAACCCCTGTCTTCAAGCTAGCGCGTTTATGACACATTGCTATTATTATTTTAATAATTCGGCGTTGTAGATTTAGTTGTCGCTGGAAATATTTCTGAAGAATTGGGCTTATCCAAAATTGAATTTTCAACTGGTTTCTCAGTTGCATCATAACTAACTAATTCTTGCATTGCTTTAACCAAAACTGACATAGATTTTTGACTTTTGTTAATTTTAGTATTAACTTTAACTTCCGTTTGCAGTTGAGGAATAACAGTTGGACTCAGATTTTTTAGATCAGTTCTTATTTGTTCCACTTCCTCTAATTTTCTGGTGAGAAAGTAGCTAACTGTTTTTCTAATTCCAGTTGGTTATACCACAGAAAACTAAACCAACCAAAAACACTGCTGAGCGTTAAAACAAGGTGAAGAATAACTTATTTGCTACTCGCTACTCGATCTTAATTCCTAAATCTTAACTCCTAACAAGTTTGAAAATAACATTTTTAAATTCAAGATTATTCTTTTTGATACTTATATTTTGATTAAATTGCCCGAACCCATACCCCTATATTTCTGATAAAATTATATAAACCCTTGAATCTCTAACCTTTAGATATTGAGTACAAAACGTAATAAGTATCAAAGCAATTCATCCTGAATAATGAGATATTGGTACATCAGGGTTTGAATAGGGAATAGGGAAAAGTGGGAAGACGTAATATGAATAAATGCTTTTAATTACTTTCTAATGACATATTTAGGATAAAAGCTGATGAATAAGGTAAAACTTTGAATTTACAATTCCCTTTATATCTCAAACTACTTAATTAATTTTTACTATTCGTAGCTTTGTTCCCTACTCGCTACTCCCTTAATTTTTATAGAAAAAGTTATGAACAAGTTCGCAACAATCGATGGAAATGAAGCGGTTGCTCGGGTTGCTTACCCCCTAAATGAAGTTATTGCGATTTATCCTATTACTCCTTCTTCTTCGATGGGGGAATGGGCTGATGCTTGGGCTGCGCTTGGTAATCGCAATTTGTGGGGTACCATCCCCAGCGTGGTTGAGATGCAAAGTGAAGGTGGTGCTGCTGCTGCGGTGCATGGTGCTTTACAAACGGGTTCGCTGACTACTACCTTTACTGCATCTCAAGGTTTGCTGTTGATGATTCCCAATCTGTACAAAATTGCCGGGGAACTCACTAGCGCCGTTATCCATGTTGCAGCGCGTTCCCTGGCTACTCATGCTCTCTCGATTTTTGGCGATCAAAGTGATGTCATGGCGGCTCGGGCTACGGGTTTCGCTATGTTGTGTTCGGCTTCGGTACAGGAAGCTCACGATTTTGCTCTGATTGCTCAAGCTGCAACTCTGAAAGCCAGAGTGCCATTTCTGCACTTTTTCGACGGTTTCCGCACTTCCCATGAAATTCAAAAGGTAGAACTTTTACAACCAGAAGATTTGGAGGCTTTAATTGATGATGAATTAGTATTTGCACACAGAAACCGCGCTTTAACTCCCGATAACCCGGTTATGCGCGGTACCGCACAAAATCCCGATGTTTATTTCCAAGCCCGCGAGCGGATTAATCCTTATTATGATGCTTGCCCTGGAATTGTCCAAGAAGTAATGGATGATTTTGGAAAACAGACTGGTAGATATTACCGAATTTTTGAATACTACGGTGCCCCAGATGCCGAACGGGTAATAGTTTTGATGGGTTCTGGTTGCGAGACGGTACATGAAACTATCGATTATCTTAATGCTCGCGGTGAAAAGTTGGGTGTTGTCAAAGTTAGGTTATTTCGCCCTTTTGACGCACAACAACTGATCGCAGCTTTACCAAATACCGTGAGAGCGATCGCCGTTTTAGATCGTACTAAGGAACCCGGTAGCGCTGGGGAACCTTTGTATTTGGATATTGTGACGGCGATTTATCAGAATTGGGTAATGGGGAGTTTTCCTAAAATTGTGGGTGGAAGGTATGGACTTTCTTCTAAGGAATTTACGCCAGCAATGGTAAGGGCTATTTACGATAATTTATCTAAGGAAAAACCGCAAAATAATTTTACTGTTGGTATTAACGACGACTTAACTCATACTTCTTTAAACTACGATTCCAGCTTTTCGACAGAAGCCGATAACGTTGTCAGAGCAATGTTTTACGGTTTGGGTTCCGATGGTACGGTAGGAGCAAATAAGAATTCTATCAAAATTATTGGTGAGGAAACAGACAATTACGCTCAAGGCTATTTTGTCTACGACTCCAAGAAATCCGGTTCGATGACGGTTTCTCACTTGCGTTTTGGTTCTCAGTTAATTCGCTCTACATATTTAATCGACAAAGCAAATTTTATCGGTTGTCATCAATGGACGTTTTTAGAACGAGTTGATGTGCTTAAAAGTGCCATCACTGGTGCGATATTTTTGTTAAACAGTCCCTACGATGTTGATACTGTATGGGAACAACTTCCCGCGAATATACAGCAAGAAATTATCGACAAGCAGCTTAAATTTTACATTATTAATGCCGATAAAGTTGCTCGCGATAGCGGTATGGGTAGAAGAATCAATACAATAATGCAAACCTGTTTCTTTGCTTTAGCAGGTGTATTACCGCAAGATGAAGCCATAGAAAAAATTAAATACGCTATTAAAAAGACTTACGGTAAGAAAGGCGATAAAATCGTTGCAATGAATTTGCAAGCGGTGGATAATACGCTGGATAATTTGCATAAAGTTGAAGTAAAAAACCTAACCCCCCAGCCCCCTTCCCTACTAGGGAATGGGGAGAATATAGAGAATTTAAAGCCTCTCTCCTTGCAGGAGAGAGGTTTGGAGAGAGGTTCTTCTGACAACACCCTTACCTTATTGATGACTGGAAGAGGAGACGAGTTACCCGTAAGCGTATTAGCTGCTGACGGTACTTTTCCTACTGGTACTTCTAAGTTAGAAAAACGCAATGTAGCTCAAGAGATTCCTGTATGGGAAGAGGATGTCTGCGTGCAGTGCGGTAAGTGCGTTATGGTTTGTCCTCATGCTGCGATTCGCGCTAAGGTTTATCAGGAAGGTGAATTGAGTAATGCTCCAGCAAGTTTTAAATCTACCGATGCTAGAGATAAAGCCTTTGCAGGAGAGAAGTTTACTATTCAAGTAGCGCCTTCCGACTGTACTGGATGTACGATTTGTGTTGATATTTGTCCGGCGAAAGATAAGAATAATCCCGAACGTAAAGCAATAAATATGGAATCCCAGTTGCCTTTACGAGAGCAAGAAACAGAAAACTGGGATTATTTTCTTAAATTACCGCTGGCAGATAGAAACAAGCTGAAATTAAATCAAATTCGCCAGCAGCAACTGCAAGAACCTTTATTTGAATTTTCTGGGGCTTGTGCTGGATGTGGCGAAACACCCTACTTAAAATTACTGAGTCAGCTATTTGGCGATCGCGCTATCATTGCCAACGCTACGGGATGCTCGTCAATCTTCGGTGGCAACCTGCCGACAACACCTTGGACGAAAAACGCCGAAGGAAGAGGCCCGGCTTGGAGTAATAGTTTATTTGAAGATAACGCTGAATTCGGTTTTGGTTTCCGGTTATCGGTTGATAAAAAAGCCGAATATGCAGCGGAATTGTTACAAGAATTGGCTTATGGAGAAGATTATAAAGGTTTACTTCCCCCAGGTTTAGCAGGGTTTATTTTAAATGCACCCCAGAAAACCGAAGCCGACATTTGGGAGCAAAGGGAAAGAGTTGCATTGCTAAAACAGAAATTAGAGGAATTAATAAACCGCAGCGACGCAAAGAGCGTTGGAAGTAATAATCCAAAACAAAAACATCCGTTATTAAAAACATCCGTTGCTAAAATCCAAAATCTAAAATCCTTAGCTGATTATTTAGTTAAAAAAAGCGTTTGGATAGTTGGCGGTGATGGTTGGGCTTACGACATCGACTTTGGCGGGCTGGATCACGTACTTGCCAGCGGTCGTAATGTTAACGTTTTGGTGATGGATACCGAAGTGTATTCCAACACCGGCGGACAATCATCAAAATCGACACCTAAAGCAGCAGTCGCCAAATTTGCCGCTAGTGGTAAGCCCGCAGCCAAAAAGGACTTGGGATTAATAGCTATGACCTACGGAAATATTTACGTAGCGAGCGTAGCATTAGGAGCCAAAGACGAGCATACCCTCAAAGCATTTTTAGAAGCAGAAGCCTACGAAGGGCCATCATTAATCATTGCTTACAGCCATTGCATCGCTCATGGAATCGATATGGGTACAGCAATGAGCAATCAAAAAGCCTTAGTAGAATCGGGAAGATGGTTGCTTTATCGTTACAATCCCGACTTAGTTAAACAAGGTAAAAATCCCTTGCAGCTAGATATGAGACAGCCGAAAAATTCACCAGAAGAATCGATGTATAGAGAAAATCGATTCAAAATGTTGAAAAAGAGTAAGCCGGAAATTGCCAAACAATTGATGGAAGAAGCGGAAGCAGAGGTGAATCAAAGATGGAAGATGTACGAATATTTAGCAGCGAGGAAAGTTGTTGAAGAGTAGAGAATAAATTGTTCGTAGTAGCGCTTCAGCGCATCCGGAGGCGCTGAAGCGCTATTACAAACCCTATAATACAAATATTTTATCTTTTCTTTTTAATTTGTTTTAGCTTTTATTAGGTGAGTACGGCACCATTTTTTATTCACATAACTGATAATATTTAGTCAATTTAAATTTACATCTTGCACCATTATTAACACCGCCAGGGGTTGCAAACCCCTGTCTAATAGCTGGCATTCCTATAAATAGGACTGTATATCATTTGTAAAAAGTAAATATTGAAGAAGACAAAATATTTTTAACACGCTTTTTTGAAATTAAAATTAAATTTTAAAATGAATATTCAGTCCATTGAAATGGACTTTCGCTAATTTGTTCCTGCGGTTTGCAACCGTAGGCGGATGTGAAAGCAATTTAATCAACTTTGTATATGTTTAATATTGTTTAAAACCAAAATATAAATGTTGGGTTACGGTGCATTTTCATTTCTCGTAAATCATCAAATTATTCTGCACCTTTAACCCAACCTACTGCTGCGACATAAAAATTCAAGCAACAGCAAAATCTGTATCTCTACGTACTTCCGGAGGATGAAAAGCCAGAACAATATCACTTTGAGAAACACCAGAATTAACTAAAGCATTAGCAATTCCCTCTTCTGTCCAATCTTCTTCTATCCAAATTTTGTGATTTTTAATTTGAATATGAACTGTAATTCCTCTAACTCGCTCTTTTTGATTCCAGCCTACTTGAAACCAAATATATTGGTTGCGCTCATCGTCAAAGGCTAAAATTGTTTCTACCTCTGGTGTAGGTGGATTATTTGCTAACTGGTCATATTCTGTCAAAATGTCTTTAACTAAAGTACGGTAGTGGGCTATTTTATCCATTGTATAATTACCTCATTTGCAATATCTACAATTACTAAATTCATTTTATTTTGTTGAACAATAAATTGAGTCGCTTTTCGTTGAAAAAAGTTTATATAAGTACGCTCGTTGATTGCTAAGTATAAATCATAATCGGGAACTGTTTCTGTTAATAAGTTCCGGTAGATAATATATTGACCTAAAGCTTTCTCTAAGTCTTGAATAAATGATGCACCAGTAAAGCTTTTAACTTCAACTACTATCTTTTCTCCAGAGCGCTCGGCTAAAAGTGGACGCTGTGCGGCTAAGTCAGCAAATAATTTAATTTCTTCATATTTTATTGTGTAAGGATCGGCTGTAATTGTCCACCCATCTTTAATTAGAGCATTTTTTACCGCATCATGAATAATATCTTTAGATGGCATTGGCTTAACAAAAAAACAACAATATTTATCTTTTTGTATTGTCTCTCGAAATTAACCCATTGCTGGATTACCTTTTATCATACAGAGTTTTGTTTTGGTGCGTTAGACGTATTCAAAATTACTAATTAAATCACAATATAGTCGTGCGTCTAACAGCACCCTACAATAAAAAATTCCCCCTTCCCGTAAAAACCATTATTAAATAACGATAACTTTTGTAGAGACGTAGCAGTGCTACGTCTCCATCATCTATGGTTTTAAATAACCTACTTCTATAACTTCCAAAAACCAAAACCATGCTAAAAGTATTTGCAGACAGGGGTGGAACTTTTACCGATATTGTTGCGGTTACTGACAATCAATCTATAATCAACCAACTCGCAAATCATCCTCAACGCTTTTTAATTGTTCCTATAGAGAATCAACAATGGGTTATCGTTTATAAGCTACTTTCCGAAAATCCCCAGCAATATCAAGATGCGGCGATTCAAGGTATTCGCGATATTCTCGGAATTTCCAGCAATCAACCCATTCCCACTGAAGAAATTGAAGTGATGAAAATGGGTACTACTGTCGCTACAAATGCGCTGTTGGAAAGAAAGGGAGACAGGGTTTTACTTCTCACCACTAAAGGATTCAAGGATGCGTTGCGAATTGGTTATCAAAATCGTCCCGATATTTTTGCTCGTCATATCGTTTTACCAAGTATGCTTTACGAGCAGGTTGTTGAAGTTAACGAGCGCTATGATGCGAAAGGTAATGAGTTAATTGCGGTAGATGTTGCACAAGTAAAAAAAGATTTGCAAGCTGTTTACAATACGGGAATTCGTAGCTGCGCGATCGCCTTAATGCATAGTTACAATTATCCGCAGCACGAGCAACAGGTAGCTACAATTGCTCGCGATGTCGGTTTTACGCAGATATCGGTTTCTCATCAAGTTAGTCCGTTGATGAAGTTAGTTAGTCGGGGTGATACGACGGTTGTTGATGCGTATTTAACTCCTATTCTACGTCGCTATGTTGACGCTGTAGCTAGTCAATTACCCGGTGTGAAGTTGATGTTTATGAAGTCGGATGGCGGGTTAGTTGATGCCCAACAATTCCAAGGAAAGGATAGCATTTTAAGCGGCCCTGCGGGTGGTATTGTTGGTGCGGTGCAAACTAGTTTGAGGGGTGGTTTTGATTCTATAATTACTTTTGATATGGGGGGAACTAGTACTGATGTTGCCCATTTTAACGGGGAGTACGAGCGACAGTTAGAAAACGAAATTGCTGGAGCAAGAATGCGGGTTCCGGTGCTGGCAATACATACAATCGCTGCGGGTGGTGGTTCAATTTTATCGTTTGATGGTTCGAGCTATCGGGTGGGGCCCTCCTCTGCTGGTTCAAATCCGGGGCCTGCTTGTTACCGTCGCGGGGGTAAGTTGGCGGTGACGGATGCTAATGTGATGTTAGGTAAAATTCATCCGCAATATTTCCCTGCGGTATTCGGTAAAGATGGAAATTTACCTTTGGATAAAGATGTTGTTACCGAAAAATTTATACAGCTAGCCCAGGATATAGAAACAGCTACCGGAAATAATCGTACACCAGAACAAGTCGCCGCTGGATTTATTTCCATAGCTGTGGAAAGTATGGCAAATGCTATAAAAAAAATAAGTCTGCAACGCGGTTATGATGTGACTAATTACGCGCTTTGCTGTTTTGGCGGTGCGGGAGCGCAGGTTGCTTGTTTAATTGCAGATACTTTGGGGATGAAGAAGATTTTTCTACATCCTTATGCGGGGGTGCTTTCCGCTTACGGTATGGGTTTGGCTGATGTCAGAGCGATTCGGGAAGCGGGGGTGGAGCAGGTTTTGGATGAAGAGTTGTTGGCTTTGCGGGGGTTGATGGAGGGGTTGGAAAGTCAAGGGAGGGGGGAATTAGAAACGCAGAGGAGCGCGGAGGTAAACGCAGAGGAAGAGGAGGTTATAAGAAAAGTTAATTTGAAGTATGAGGGGACTAATTCTGTTTTAGGTGTTGATTTTAATCTAAATGTGGCAGTGATGCGCTCTGAGTTTGAGCGGGAGCATCAGTTGAGATATGGTTTTACTCAAGGGGATAAAGGTTTAATTGTGGAGTCGGTTTCGGTGGAGGTTATTCAAAAAATGGATACTCCGGAGGAAGCTTTGGTTAAACGCAGTCGGGGTTTAGATGAATTCCCGAATTATGTGGAAACGGTGCAGATGTTTACTCAAGATAAATGCTATTGTGCGCCAGTTTATCGCCGGGAAGATTTACAACCGGGGGATGTTGTTAAAGGTGCGGCGATTATTGTGGAAAAGATTAGTACGATTGTGGTTGAGCCGAATTGGCAAGCTGAGTTAAGCGAGCGCAATCATTTGATTTTAGAGCGGGTTTAAAGGTTTGTAGTAAGCGCTTTAGCGCTCGGAGAAGAGGAGCTAAAGCTCTTACTACGAACTTTTGATTTACTTTTCACTGTTTACGTTTGCGGCGAATAAATGAAATTATTAATAAAATTGCTAGGGAAGCGAAAACAATTCCAGAAAATGGCCCGATATATTTTTCTACTAGTTGAAAATTCTCTCCTAATAGGAATCCTGCATATGTTAAAATTGCCGTCCACATTAAGCTACCCGCAAAGGAATATAATACAAACGGAATTAAAGGCATATTTTCTAATCCTGCGGGAACGGAAATAAATGTACGAATTCCAGGAACTAAACGCCCAAAAAATACTACTGCTTTCCCATATTTATTTAACCATCTTTTCGATTTATCTATATCGGAACCCGATAAAGTTAACCATTTTCCATATTTATCTATCCATTCTCGCAAACGTCTTTCACCCACAAGTTTACCGACGTAATACCAAGGTAATGCACCTAAAACTGAACCCAAGGTTCCTGCTAAAATCACAAATTGCAAATCTAGCTTACCTTGAGTTACGGTGAACCCCGCTAATGGCATAATTAATTCTGAAGGTATGGGTGGAAAGATGTTTTCTAAAAACATTAGGAAACCAATGCCCAGGTAGCTAAAGGAAGATATTATATTTGTTATCCAATCAAGCATTTTATTTTTTTATTAACTAGGAAGTAGGAAGTACGAAGTAGAGAGTAGTGTAAGAATAAAATACGGCTTAGAAATAAAAAAGAACGCTTAAACGCTTAATAGTATAAGCAGATATTTCACCTATTTATTTTATTAAATTGACTATCGTGCTAATTAATTCATCGGCATCAAAAGGCTTCGCTAAATGAACTTGAAAACCCGCATTCAGACAGGTTTCACAGTCTTCTTTTGTTGCAAATGCTGTCAGCGCGATCGCAACAACTTCACCTCCCTGATTTGAGGGAAGCTGACGTACTTTTTTTAACAAACTTAAACCGTCTTCTCCTGGCATTCCTATATCGCTGATTAAAATATCGGGCAAAAAAGTCCCAATTTTACTTAAAGCTTCTTTAGCCGAGCCTGCCAATTCAACTTCAGCACCTTGCTCTTCTAAAATAAAAGCTAACAATTCGCGAGCATCGGGTTCGTCATCTACTATTAATGCTTTGATTCCATGAAGTTGGCTGTCACTATCTTGTAATTCTGGTAATGGTTGTGACTTTATATTGCTCGGTTTTCTCGGCAATTTTACTGTAAAAGCTGCCCCTTGTTCCTCTCCCGGACTTTCTACTACGATTGTACCACCGTGGGCTTCTACTAAGTTTCGGGAGATTGCCAAACCCAAGCCTAAACCACCTTTGGGACGAGTTGAGGAACTATCAACTTGCCGAAAATATTCAAAAATCAAAGGTAGAAAATCGGAATTTATACCAATTCCCGTATCGCTAACTCGAATTTGAACCGTTGAATTTACTTGTGTTAAATTTATTTCAATGCTTCCCTGGGAAGGGGTAAATTTAATTGCGTTAGAAAGCAAATTCCACAATATTTGAGAAAGACGATTGGAATCCCCAACTATGGGAGCAACATTGTTATCTAAGTTAAGCTCTACGTTAATGGATTTGGCTTCTGCGGCTAAAGCTAAAGTTTCTACAGTTTCTCGAATTACGCTCTTTAAATCAACTGGGTTTAGTTCTAAATGGAGTTTACCGCGAATTATCCGCGAAATATCAAGCAAATCTTCGATTAATTGCGCTTGTAAAGTTGCATTTCTGTCAATAACTTCCAACGCTTGCTCAAATCTTTCTGGTTTAATTCTGCCACTACTAATCAGTTTAGTCCATCCCAAAATTGCGTTGAGTGGAGTCCGCAATTCATGAGAAACTATTGCTAGAAATTCATCTTTGATCCGACTGGCTTCTTCCGCATCCGCACGAGCTTTTTGTTCTCGCTCTAGTAAAATTCTACGCTCTGCTTCTACTTGCTTGTTTAAAGTAATATCAACAGCAGTCATAATAAAACAACAGCTATTTCCTTCAAAATCGTGTATTGGTGCCAGGGAAACATTAATATCAACTTCAGAACCGTCTTTTCTCAGATGACGAAATTCTAAGTTTTTTAAAGTCTGGTTTTGCAATACCCTTTCTACATAACTTCTAAAAGCACTTTGAAAACGTTCTGGAATAACTGGTAACGGTTGATGTAAAATTTCTAACTTTTTCCAACCGTAAATTTGCTCGGCTGTTTTATTCCAACTTAAAACCTGATAATCTAAGCTCAAAGTAATAATTGCCACTGGAGAAGCGTCAACTACGGCTCGCAGCATATCATCTGTTTGACGCAAAGATTCTTCTATCCGCTGAAGTTCGCGACGCTCCTGACTTTCGCGTAACGCTCGTTGTACGGAGGGAAGCAAACGCTCTAACCGTTGTTTGAGAATATAATCAGTTACTCCATCTTTGAGCGCTTCTATAGCTCTTTCTTCTCCTAATACCCCAGAAACTAATATAAAAGGTACATCCGGACGAGTTTCTTGAGCTATTTTTAAAGCTGAAAGTCCGTCAAATTGAGGCAGATGATAGTCAGATAAAATTAAATCTAAATTATCATTTTGCAATTCGGCTAAAAAATCTGTACGATTCACAACCTGCTTTAATTCACAATTTATACCGCCATCTCTCAGGGTAGCGCGGATTAACTCGCTATCTGCGGAATCATCTTCTAACAACAAGATATGCAGCATTTTTTGAGAAAGCCGATTGTTGGATAAAGTGTTTACTAGCAGAGTGACTACCTCCAGGGTGCTTCGCAAGAATTTTTTAGATATTAATTTCCTCTCCAGAAGAATACTAAAATATATATTTTTTATCGTCTATCTAAAGAACAATTTTTAACATTTATTTAAGTAGGAGTTAGGAACTGATTAATTGGTAAAGAGAAATAAAATGTTGTTCCTTTATTTACTGTTGATTCAACCCAAATTCTTCCTCCGTGACGATGAATTATACGCTGTACGTTAGCAAGTCCGATTCCGGTTCCTTCAAACTCTTCATTAGTATGCAATCTTTGAAAAATGCCAAAGATTTTTTCAACGTAGCGCGTATCAAACCCGACTCCATTATCTTGGATAAAAAAAGTTATTTCTGATAAATCGCTACTGCTACCAATGTTAATTTCTGCAATTTCTTTGTAACTTGTATATTTTACGGCATTTTCAATCAGGTTTTGCCAAACTATTGTAATTAAAGTGCGATCGCCATTTATTTGAGGAAACGATTCGACATCCCAAAGGATTGTTCTATCCTGGGTTTGCGAAATTATCTCCTGCTTAACTTCTTGCACCAAACGATTCATGTCAATGGTGCTATAGAGCATTTCAAATCTTCCGGTGCTGGAAAATTCCATTAAATCATCTATCATCTTACCGGCTCGTTTGGTAAGTTTAACAATCATTCCTAAATAATTCTGAATATCTTCCGCAAGATTGATAGATTTTAAAGACTCTTGTAGTAAATGGGCAAAACTATAAACTTGACGAATTGGCGATCGCAAATCGTGAGACACTGAATAAGCGAAGGTTTCTAGTTCTTTGTTAGTAGCTTCTAATTGAGCGGTACGTTCTAAAACACGACGCTCAAGGGTTTGATTGAGTTGTCGAATCTCAGCTTCAGCGGATTTTCTTTCGGTAATATCTTGCAACAACCCATCAATTACAGTTTCACCATTTAATTCGGTAAGAGTCTCCCTCAACATTAACCAAGTAGTATTGCCGTCGAGCAGTAATTTAAATTCTTTTTCCCAAGGTGGTTCACTATCTGAATCAACAAAATTTAATTGTGGATAATTACGATAAAATATTCGTGCTTCTTCTGGAGTATTTAACTTTAAAAGATGTAAAAAACCAACATTAGATTCGAGCAATTCTCCATCTAAAGTAGCCCGAAATACTCCTACATTCAGTTGGTTGAGTAAAAATTGCAAGCGTAAACTTGTTTGATTTAATCGAGCGCGAGTTTGAGCATTTTCCCAAGCTTGACGTACAGCTTGACTCAAACGTACAAAATGCTTGGGTGATTTAATCACATAATCATCCAAACCCGCTTTCATTGCTTCAATGGCAACTTCCTGAGTACCGGAATTAGTAAACATGATTACCGGAACATCAGGATGACGAAATTTTAAAGCATTTAGAACATCAAGCCCATTTGTCCACTTAAGTTGATAATCTGTAATAACTAAATCGTAATTATCTGCTTCTAATACTGACGCTAAGCCATCAGCATCATTAATTTCTACTATATGCAACTCAGAAAACTCTTTTCCAAGCTCTCGGATAGCTAAAAGTCGATCATCTGGATTATCATCAATAATTACAAGATTTTGTAAAGGACGAGTTTTATTCATATAGATATATTGACGCATACAAAATCTACAAATTGCCGCAGAATCATCTAATCTTTTGTCTATTGATCGGGTTATAAATCAATATTCAAACAACTGCTTAATTCAAAATGTTTTCGGATTTATAAAACAGTATAAAACCGAATATATTAAACTTAAACAGTCAAGATTGTACGTAATTAGTAATTACTTATTATTGCAATTAGTAGTTTTAGATAAATAATTTATTTTTTTGGTGTTATATAAAATGAAGACGAAAAAAATAAAAGTCAGAATTCAACAAATTATTTAACTAAAATATCCTATGCAGAAGCAATAGAAGGGTAGCAATTTAACTTTAGCCAAAAAGTATTTAGTGTATCAATCATCTCATTCAAAGCATTATAACTAACTGGCTTTAACAAATATGAATTTACCCCTATATCATAAGCTCTATCTACATCAATATTTTCTTTAGAAGAAGTTAATATTACAACAGGAATACGTTTGAGAACAGGTTGATTTTTTAACCATTCAAGAACCTCTAAACCCGAACGACGCGGAAGTTTAAGGTCTAAAAGTATCATACTAGGCAAAGGATAAACATTTCTATTGGCATAATCTCCCTCACCCGAAAGATATGCAAAAGCTTGATCGCCATCGCGCACTACCTGGATAAGGTTCTCCAATTTGCTTCGACGAAAAGCCCGTTGTATAAACAGGATATCGTTGGAATCGTCTTCCACCAAAAGAATTCCTGACACTTTTAAACCCATAATGTTTACAGTTTTTCTAAATTACCCTAACTTAATCATTACCCCAACCTATACTAAAGGCTGATTTTTTAAACTTTAATTAATATAATTTTAGGACTTGTCTAAAAACGTTACATATGGTGAATATCAGTTAAGAATTAGGAGTTAGCAATTATGAGTTAAGAATTGATAACTGTTCACTGTTCACTGTTCACTGTTAACTGAAATGCTGGTAATTCAATCCAAAACCGACTGCCTTGGTTAAGTGTTGAAAAAACACCAACTTTGCCGCCTAAGCTTTCCACACTACGCTTAACAATCGCTAAACCGATACCCGTACCAGGATAAGATTCAACTCCGTGTAACCGCTCAAAAACTCGGAAGATTCGTTCTTGGTGTTCCGGAGCAATGCCGATGCCATTGTCTTCTATCCACAATTTTATCAATTCATCTTGTTCTTCAGACCAAATTTGTATCATTGGATTAATATTACTGTTAACAAACTTAATAGCGTTGACGATCAAATTAGTGATGACTGACTTTAAAACGCTTTGCTGCCCGATTACAACGGGAAGCGTTGTTTTTATAATAACTTGCGCTTGGTTTTCTTGTAATTCAGATTCAAGTTCGCTGAGTATTTCTTCAACTACAGTTGCTAAATTAACTTGTCCTAATTGGATTTGAGTTCTGCCCAAACGGCTGTATGCTAATAAGTCTAAGATTAAAGTATCTAAATGCGCTGCTGCTGTGGTAATCCGAGTTAAATATTCTTGCCCTAAATCGTCTACTAAACTTTGATAATCTTCTATCAAAATTTGA
Source organism: Calothrix sp. CCY 0018 (assembly GCF_963920925.1). Classification (NCBI taxonomy): domain Bacteria; kingdom Bacillati; phylum Cyanobacteriota; class Cyanophyceae; order Nostocales; family Calotrichaceae; genus Calothrix; species Calothrix sp. CCY 0018. The sequence continues at coordinate 18,913 of NZ_CAWUDI010000082.1, forward strand.
GCAAAACCTTGGATAGCGCGTAAAGGTGCGCGTAAATCGTGAGAAACAGAATAGCAAAAGGCTTCTAACTCCTGGTTTACTTCTTCTAACTGTTGGGTACGCTCTTTTACTCGCGCTTCCAAGCTAGCATTAAGCAGACGGTTTTCATCTTCTGCTTGTTTGCGAGTAATTGCAGTTGATAAAATATTGGCGACTGATTGCACAAAATTCGCATCATCTTGGCTAAATTGATCTTGTTTGCTCGAATGCGCTTCTAATACTCCGAAAGGTTGCTTTTGTGTTCCTGGAATAATAGTACTGACACCACTAACATATTGATTTTGATGCAGTAAAGAGGAACCCGTAAATCTTGTTTCTTCGTTCAGATTGTCTAATATAACGGGTTTACCAGATAATAAAGCATAACCGGCTTGGGATTCAAAATTAATTTCTACTGTAGCTTTATTTATCAAATTATCTCCACAACCTATACCAGAGCGTAACAGTAAAGAATTACCTTCTGGAAGCAATTCGAGAATTTTGCAGGCATCAACATTAAGACTTTGAGCAACTAAAACTGTTGTTTGCTCGAATAAATTCCTTAATTCAATTCCCGATAAAGCAAGATGTCCTAATTGTGCAACAACAGCTTGTTGCTTAAGTCTAGTTTTAAGGGCTGTTTCGGCTTTTTTACGTTTGGTAACTTCGAGTACTATACAGCCAATTGCAGTTAGGTTATTAGAAATTGGCAAAGGAAAATAAGAAGCTTCCCAATTTCTGATAATACCTGGTTCTTTAGGAGTTTCTCCAGTAATTTCTATTCCACGTATAGATTCGCCAGTAGTTATCACTTGTTGAAAAATTGCTTCTAACTTATTAGCTAATTTTGGTAAAATTTCGCGAACGGTTCTACCAATTTGCTCCTCTGCCGATTTACCATTAATATCAGCTAAAGTTTTGTTTACGATCCTGTGTCGCCATTGATCGTCCATAATAGCTAAACCAATAGAAGCTCGATCAAAACAAACTTGTAGTAATTGCTTTTGTAGTGATATTTCTGCTCGAACAACTTGATTACGATCGGAAACTTCAGCGACTATCAGCGTTATTTTCCCTTTTTCGTTAGTTATCGGTGTTAACAAAAAATCATATTTACTAACTGTATCTTCTTTTTGTGACAACTCAATATTTAAGCTGACTAACTCACCGCGAGCAGCTTGAGAAATAGCATCTTGTAACTTTCCTTGAATTGAAGCATTAATTATTGAAAATGCCGAAGATAAAGGCTTACCTAGAATATCTTGTTGAATTATGTCCCAATCTAAGAGCGCTTTTTGATTTATTGCTAATAAACTACCATCGGGTTTAATTATAAATAAATATTGAGAACTTTGATTAAAAATATAATTATAGCTGAGATTTAATTGAGTAACAGAATAAAGAAGTTTTGACAGATAAATATTCCACCAAAACATCCCTATTACAATTAAAATACTACTTAGCAAAAATGCTTGTAGTTGCACAATCGATATTTACCCAATAACTACACTTGTACTAATCATAACAATGTAGAGTAACTGTGGTGCAAGGTTTCGGGGTATTTGCATCAAAAACTATGAATAAATTTTCATTAAGGAGCCAGCCCTCAATTGAAGTAAAGATATTTTCTTACTGATTGCTGCCACTGATAGCTTAAGAGACTAAATTTTCTACTCTCTGAGTGCGATAAATACTAGTTTCTTGACTCCATTCTTTAGGAGTACTATCTTTGTGACCACCGAAAAGCAAGGTATATCAGATGTTCCATCACCCACGTAAATCATCTGAGTCAAAGGAATGTGCATTTCCTCTCTGGGAATATCGCGAAAAAGAAACATTTTCCCGTCTTTTTCAAGGCGATCGATACCTTTTGCTATCTGAAAAAGATACCGAGTTTTTTCAGTATGGCTGACCTTTTTTTTCATAAACTCAATACCGCCATCTTTGTTGTCGCTGTGTAAATCCTTCTTTTACAAGATTTATCCGCAACCACTTATGCTTGCTCAATTAACACGCTAAAATAATTTTTAAGCCCTCACTTTTAAATCCAAAATCCGTTTTGACACTCTCCGTCCTATAAGGACGAAGATTCTTCATTCATAGAATCAACTTGC
>NZ_CAWUDI010000083.1:0-18898 GCF_963920925.1 Calothrix sp. CCY 0018
TTTGAGAACAGCTAATTCCTTGCCTTGTGTATCCCAAATCCGGGCGGTATTATCCCAAGATGCGGTGAGAATGCGTTTGCCGTCGTCGCTAAATACAGCGCTGATGACACGCTCTGTATGGCCTTTGAGAACAGCTAATTCCTTGCCTTGTGTATCCCAAATCCGGGCGGTATTATCCCAAGATGCGGTGAGAATGCGTTTGCCGTCGTCGCTAAATACAGCGCTGATGACACGCTCTGTATGGCCTTTGAGAACAGCTAATTCCTTGCCTTGTGTATCCCAAATCCGGGCGGTATTATCCCAAGATGCGGTGAGAATGCGTTTGCCGTCGTCGCTAAATACAGCGCTGATGACACGCTCTGTATGGCCTTTGAGAACAGCTAATTCCTTGCCTTGTGTATCCCAAATCCGGGCGGTATTATCCCAAGATGCGGTGAGAATGCGTTTGCCGTCGTCGCTAAATACAGCGCTGATGACTTCTCTTGTATGGCCTTTGAGTTGATTGCGCTCGTTGATATCATTTAAAATGGTTTTTAAAGAACCCACGGGGCTAGCTGCGGGATATTGCCCAGGGCGATTATCTTTCACCATAGATTGCAACTTCTGCCCAGTTTCCATAGCTAGCAACAATCCTTCTCTATCGTAGGTCTCAAATAACCTTAAAGCGCTATCCGCTGCCCTTTCTAGTTCCGTAATTGTTTCTGCATTTGTGATTAATTTTTGACCATACCAACTCGCCCCTATAGCCCCCACAATCGCCACTGATAAAATACTCAAACTAATCCGATTAGTACGTTTGGCTTTCCTCTGGGCATCGGCGACAATCTGCTGTGCTTTTTTCTCGGTTTCTGCTAAAGCAAACTGAATTTCTCGCTTATCCAACTCCTGACTCGCAGCCAAGAACTGATAATCAACATCACTTAAGCTTTTTTCCTTTGCCCAATCCAAAGCATCCTGCAAAGCTTGTCCCTGCAACAGCCGCGATTCATCCCTTTGCTTTGCTTCTAACCAAGCCGTCAAAACCTGGGAATAGGGACGCAGTTTCGCCAGTTCCTTTTCCACCCACTCGCCATTAAACACCTCTTGGTAAATGCGGTTATACACCTGTAACTTACCGTCTCGCTTCACCACCAATCCCGTCAACCGCAACTCCATTTGTTCGGGGCTGTTATCTGTTGGTAATTCTCCCTGCTGTACTATTTGCTGATATATTCCTAGTAACCTGCCCGCACGTTGTTCGTTGCGAATAATTCTGTCGCGGATAGTTTTTAAATGTTCCGGTTCATCCTGGGTTTCCCAGTTATCAATGATACGAGATATTATCAGTCTTTCTACCCATTGTGACCTCTCCCCTAACCCCTCCCCTGCTAGGGGATGGGAATCATACTCCCCTACCCATCGTGACCCCTCCCCTACAAGGCGATGAGAATCATACCCCCCCTTCCCTAGTAGGGAAGGGGGCTGGGGGGTTAGGTCTTGCGTTAAAATCTTACACACCTTCTGAGTCAAAAAAGGTTGTCCCCCCGTCCAATGCAACACCTCTTTCAACACCTCTTGAGAATTGTCCCCCAAATTCTGGGCTAACGGTGCGCTTTCCTCCAACTCAAACCCACAAAGTTGAATTGCCCTTCCCAAATTAAACGGTGTACGATTTTTATCACTAATCAAATCCGCAGGAGTCGCCACCCCCAACAAAGCAAAAGTCAGCCGATTGTACTCCGTGCGATCGACTCTTTGGTTATAACAAGCACGAATCGCCGCAAAAAAATCATCTTTAAAATTTAAGCTGAGGAGACTATCAATTTCATCAACAAAAATCACAATATTCCCAGTAATTTTAACTAATAAAATCGTCTCAATAAACTTACCCAACTTCTGCACCGGAGACAGCAAACTATTTTCCTGCCACCAAACCTCTAAATCAAAATCCCCATAAAGTTTAAAAATCCCCACCAAAGTATCAATTACTCCCGCATACCACTGCTCCTGAGTAATATCCGCAGTCCCAATCGCCGTAATATCAACCGCAGCACAAGCAAACCCCTCATCCACCAACCGCTGCATCACCCGTACCCGCAAACTCGACTTACCCATCTGCCGACAATTCAGCACATAGCAAAACTCACCCGCTTTCAAGCCTTGATATAAATCTTCATCAGCTTGACGGGTAACATAAGTGGGTGCATTTGGCGGAAGACTTCCCCCGACTTGGTACTGATACTGTGTCATACCATTTTGGATTTTGGATTTTGGATTTGTTCTTGTTCGCAGGCTGGAGCCTGGAAACGGGATATTTATTGTTGTTAAGCCCAAATACCCGCCTTGAAATCAATTTCAAGGCTAATATACAAAGTACGTTAAAACGCACTAAAAGCCTTACCCAGTCGTCTTTAGACGACTTTACTTTTGAGCCTGGGAATTTATTCCAAGGCGGTTGTTGAGGCTTAACGAGAATGTTGCAAGATATCATATAAATAACTTTTGAATTTTAACTTTTGAATTTTAACTTTTAACTTTTAACTTTTAACTTTTGGATTTTGACTTTTTATTTTATCTACCTCACCCCCAAGCGATCGCCAAAGGATGTTGGGTTTCACTCCGTTCAACCCAACCTACAAGTGCTGTATACCATTTTGACTTTTGACTTTTAACTTTTGACTTAAATCAACGCACCTCCAAGCGATCGCCAAAGTACTGCCGATACAAATCACACAAAGGAATCACCGAGTTTCCCCGTAATTTAACCAGTCCCATACTCCGGAGTTTAAACGCCGCAGTGTTTCCCACATCCACTGGTTGTGCAACTTCTAACACCCGTTTGAATGCTGCCAACAATTCTTCATCTTCTTGTAAATTTAGCAGATGGCGGCGCAAATGCTCGCTGTAAGAACCTTCATCAGTCGGAGCAGTTTCCAAAAGCCTGTTTAAAGTAATTCTACCACGGGCAATTTCATACAATGCAACTCTGAGTAAATACGGATGTCCATCCACCAGATTTATCAACTGTTCTACTTGGGAATCAGTCCAACTCAATCCATGCAGTTGGATTAAATATTGCACTTGCGATCGATTCAAATCTGGTAACTCAATGGGTACCCCCACATTAAAAGGAGACTGATTGATATTTAGGGGGATGTAAACCTCCTTGGAATGCACAATCACCAACGCGAGTTTTTTCCAATCTACATCGTTTTTTGCCCGCTCATGCCAAGCCCGTAACAGCCCAAAAAAGTCAGCAGCAATCTCAGGATGCTTAAACACTTGATCTACTTCATCCAAACCCAAAGCAATAGAACTATTAATTTCCGGTAATAAATACCTCTCGAAGTACTTTGTACATTTATTTTTGCTACCTAAAATACCTTGCCAATACTCACTAAGTTTATCGGGCAAATTGAGTTTATCAGCAATACTGGCACAGAACCACTGCAAGAATAGATCCAAACTGTTCAGAAATTCCGCATCGGCTGATTGAAAATTCAAAGATACAGTTTGATAACCATGTTGTTTCGCATGGTGAAGAGTCCGCGTCATCAAAGAAGTTTTGCCCAATTGTCTGGGTGCTTTAATGCGAATCAGAGCCGCAGGTTGGAGAATAGCTTCATAACAGTCAACTTCATTGGGTGGACGTTCCACATAAAAAGGAGAATCTAGGGATACTTGTCCTTCTGGATTTTCTAAGGGGAATTTCGGTTTTATCTGGGTATCTTGAATCTCAGTTTGTAGTGGCTCTACTACAATCCCTCTTCGATTTGAGTCCGGTTTCGCTTGATCTGGCTGAATCGATAATGAGATTTGGTTACTCAAATACTTACTTTTAATTACCGGGGTAGAAACTTCCGGAATCTCTTCTAAATCAATCGCATTACAACCAAATGCAAAAGCATCCTCAAAGGTTCTACCAGCACCCAAACCATCATAAAACCCCTTAGCAAACTGAATTGCAGCTTTATCCCCAATCGCTTGATTCATCCCGACTACGCAGTCAACGTGTTGGTAAATTGCCTCAGATTGTGCTTCACTGTAGCAGGCATTGAGAACAACACATTTAATCTTACCTTTGAATAGTCCAAACAATCCCGCAAGGGAGCTTGTACTAACCAATTGCATCTCCCCAGACTTATTCTCCAAAGCTAAACCTTGACTACCAGAACCATGTCCGCAAAAATGCACGATTGACGGCTCATGATCTAACAAAGCCTGACGCAAAGTATCAGAACGCACCGCCCACTTAGAGATAATTTGAAAATGTTGTCGATACTTACAACGTTCCAACCCTGCTTCAATTTCCCGCACCTCTTCATCAAGACGCAGTTTAGATGTATCCTTGGGATTTGCTGATAGAATGAGGATTTTCTTCACTGTGCGATCGACCACTGTAAATTAAAATACAAATTAGCGTTGCTGATTAACGTCTAAATAGGAAAACTTCATTGACTTGGATTACTACACACCTTGGGGTAGAAATACGGAAATCCCACGACCTTTTCCGAATGTCGCAATTACCCTAATATATAATTTTGCACAATACTAACGATATAACAACCTCTTGGAGCATCCTTATTAAAGCTACTACGTACACCGAAATTCGCTATATTTATTTAGCATGAACTTGTAGCAGACAAATAAAAACAGTAGAAAGTGAGCGCTTAAATAATTGCTTGCTACTGTTATTTATTCTTTTGAATTTCTAATTTTTAGGACTTACGCAAGCCCCCCTTTAAAAGGGGGGTTGGGGGGATCTTAATGTTGGAAATACTACTTTACCGTTGAGGTTGCGTAAGTCCTAATTTATTCTTTTGAATTTCTAATTTTTAGAAAAATTTTATAATACTAGTACAAGTCGGTGGAAACTGATATCTTGCACCAATGTCGTTAAGCCTTCACAACCGCCTAGAAATAAATTTCAAGGCTAATATACAAAGTAGGTTAAAACGTACTAAAATTCTTACCCAGTCCTATTTATAGGACTTTGTTTATCAGCCTGGGAATTTATTCCAAGGCGCTTGTTGATAATGGTGCAAGATGTCGGTGGAAATAAAGCTACCATTTCAAATGGCACAAAAGCCTATAAAACAAGCTTTCTTACTTTTGACTTTTGACTTTTGACTTGTTTTACTAGTATTAACTAATCAATTTCAACTTTACAGTAACTTGATTTGAGCGTCCAAAAGTAAGCACTGGGTAACTTTCGGTATTTATATAATCACCACGATTGATTTGTCCATTTCCGTCTGAGTCAATATGAACGTTGACAGCATAATTTAACCGTCGATTTAGATTTGGGCCATATAAATTAACCTCTAATCTATTTTCAGTTCTAATTTTATCGGAAATCTTCCTGATTACTTGTTCTGAAATAATATTTGACGGAGCATCCGCACGGCTAACTTCTTCAAGACGTATATACCCAACTGCTTGAGGAAATATGCGCGTACTTTGAGGAAAAATAAGATTAGATTTGAGAAGCGGTTTTCTTGTCACAGGCTGACAAGCTAAAGCACTCGCAAAAACACCTGATAAAACCAAAGTTAAAAGCGGAACTATTGATGAAGCAAAAGCAATTTTTTTCGACATTATAATCCTTTTAATTTGTAAAATAAGTTAAGTCTGTAATTTCCAACTTTAAGTTATTAAGTAAGTCGGCGCGAATAAATATAATTGTGTTCTGTCATTGCGACGAGGCACGAGGAAGCAATCGCAAGGGTTTCAATCTTTTTTACATTTCGTTACATAGTTATATTTATTGGTGCCAACCTACTTATTCTCCCATTTAAAACTTGAATATAATTTGTGAACTTAAAGGTTACTAATTGTTGAGTTTTCAATTATAAATAGTTGTAGTTATTTTTAACTTATGCAGTTTCTTTTTTAAGCATCACATCTTTTTATTTCACTTCTTGTACATATACAGATACCCGATTTGGATATCCAAAAGTCAGAACAGGATAGCTTTCCATTGTTATATAATCGCCACGTTGGATTTCTTCACTTCCATTAATTGAGATATGGGCTTTTATTATATATCTGGCATTTTGCTCGTAAAAGCTATTTAAAGCAAATTCGACGCAATTTGTTACTCCCATTTGATGGTTTATATCGGCAATTACTTGTTTGCTGATACAAGTAGATGGAGCATCGATAAAACTAACATCTTCAAGGTATATATTTGCTGTAGCTCCGGAAAATGAACTTAACTTTTGGCTGAAAATAATTTCGCCTTTTACCACGGATGATAAAGTATTTAATGACATCTTTTTAGTGAAGCATTTTTCAAATTTCTGTTACCTATTCTCTGTTTGCTCCCTTGGTGCGCGTCCTAAAATTCATACAGGTTTCTTGTTCCCAGATTCAACCTGGGAACAAAGTTACCGAGGCTCTGCCTAGGCTGTTGACTTTGATAGAATTTCTCGGTTTTTATTCATACAGCTTTTATGTCGGTAAGAACCATAATCTTTTCCCTCACCCCGCCTCCGGCACCCCTCTCCCAAGCTTGGGAGAGGGGAAGGGGGAGAGGGCAATATCTTGAACACCAACACGTTTTTTGCATGAATTTTTATGCTTAAAAAATGTACAGAGTCAACAGCCGAGGCTCTGCCTCCAGGGGAGCAATGCGAGGCAGAGCCTCAAGCAATCGGTTCCCAGATTGAACCTGGGAACCAGTTAAAGTCAGGATACTAGTTTATAAGCCTAAATTAGAGTACACAATTTTTAACTTACAGGAAGATAAACCACTTGTCCCGGACTTAAATTTCTAGCCTCTTCTTCGCTAAAAGTACCGCCATTTGGGGTTTTCATAATTTCACGCCAACGGTTGCCATCACCTAATTCACGCTCGGCAACTAGAAAAAGTGTATCTCCAGACTGTATTGTATACGCACGAGCATTAGGAGCAGCGCCTTGATAGAGAAATTTAATGGTTGCAATATCACCATGACTTAAACTTTCTCTCTGCCCGATATTTTTTGCAGGATCGATAGGCACAATAGTTGGTTGACCATTTTTAGAAAAAGCTTTACTGCTGTAATGCATAATCGAGTCATAATCATAGTTACCGTGGTCATCACCATCGGTAATATGTTGGTTAAAATTATGCTGATGATCGGATTCGATGTTTTCCCAATTAACGCGAATATGTCTATCTCTATCCTCACGACTTTGTTCGTGCCATAGCCCTAAAGCGTGTCCGATTTCGTGAATTGTAGCACCATTACCACAACCTCCAGCTAAACCAATATCTTGCTTACCTCTTCCCGTCATACCTACAGATGAGAAACAGCCATCAGCCACTCTAAAGTAAATATAATTAGGATACTGACTAGCATTACCACTGGTGCGTCGTACAAATCTGATACTAGTCTTAGCCTCCCAGTGAGCGATCGCGTGACTTATCCGTTCTTGCTTGGGAAGATTCCCATCAATATCATAAGGTACGATACCGTTAGGCCAACGTCGCCCCTCACCAACGATAAACACGCCGCGATCGTTCGCTTCATCATCTTCTCCAGCCCGAACAGCGGCGGCTTTCGCCTCCATTTCCTCGACAGTACCGAGTACAATACAACCCTCGAACATTGCCAGTCCATCTACAACTGAATATTGAATTGGCTTGTTTTTAAAAGTTGCTCCAGAGATAAAACCCGTGCGAATATCCTCGCTGCTCACAAGTCCATCAAAGTTGTTTAAGTCTTGAATATCAGTCATTATTTGTCCTTTTGATAAATAAACATTTAACACAAGGTAATTGCTTCTAAATTATCCTTGCTACATCAGTCATAGTTGTCAGTGAAATTAACTTATGCAGTTTATCGAGGGAACCAACAAACTTTTTTATAAAAACTTAAAACCCTGGATAAAAAAGGCTACCCTACAAAGAAGCAAATTCGTTATATTTCACATCTGGCAACATTCTCAGTAGCTGGAGGCAGAGCCTCCAAACCATAGTTCCCAGGTTGAACCTGGGAACCAGATCGATGCAGTTTATGCTCTTAACTAACAAATTTGCTTGGTGAAATCTTGCTCCCCTTCCAGGGAAGGGGCTGGGGGTTAGGTTTGTATTATATTTAACCGTAAGGTCTCATATTATTGCAGTAAACGTTATCGTCTGCACTTACACCTACCAATTGGCAAAACTCTCTGTAAAAGCTTACCCTTCTCTCAACTTTGTCATTAGTAGCTTGGCCACATTCCAAACCACCGTTGATAATATTGATAGTCATACCAAAACCAGGGGTACGTCCTTTGTTTGTATCATCGGGGCTGGGAGTCCAACCGCCGCTCATCACTGCATGACAAGAAGGCTTTGGTGATTGAGGAGTCATCCAGAACCATAAGCCTGTAGAAAATGCGATCGCGCCATCCGTCTTGACTAGATCCGGGTTAGAAAGTAAATCGACACCCAAGGCTTGACCTGCTGCACCATAGTTGTAATTCCACGATAGTTGCATTGGACCGCGACCGTGATAGCTGCGACCGGAGACACAGGGATAAGTGGTGTTATTGCGATCGCAATATGTAGCTTCACAGCCGCCATCTATACAGGCTAATTCTTCAATGTATTTAAGACCACTAGTTTCGTGGGCAATATTAGCTAAAAATGCAGCTGCTTCACGTTTGCGCTGAATGTCAGTTCCTTGATTGCAGAAGTTTGGGTATTTTCCTGCCGCAGTTACTAAACCTTCGTAGGTGTACAGACTGTCGCGATTTGGGAACATATTTTGGTAAGTTTGACTGGATACAATATCCGCAAAACTACCGCTGACTGGAGGTGCTGGAGGTGGGGTAGGAGTAGAACCATCGGGAAGGCAGACTTCATCACCGGGCTGCAATCTCCTAGCTTCGTCTTCTGTAAAAGGAGTGCAATTTGGTTTTGTTATTTCCTTCCAACGGCTACCATTACCCAATTGTCTTTCGGCAATAATAGCTAGTGTATCTCCTGAGTTAACAATGTACGATTTTCCACATGAACAAGCCATAATAATCTCCAAAAACGACAAAATTAACTTTCAATAATACGGGGAGAGGGAGATTACAATTTGCGAGAATTGTAACCCCGCATTTTGCAGAAATTTTAATCCTGCTTAACCCCTATTAGCCCTTATGCGCCAAAGTTTTGCGTCCAATAAGTACCATATCTACCACCGCGAGCATATCCAACCCCAATGTCACGAAAGTTACCATTGAGAATGTTTTTACGATGACCGGGACTATTCATCCAAGAGCGCATTACATCTTGAGGTGAAGATTGCCCTGCTGCCACATTCTCAGCAGCCCTGCGAAAATTATAACCATATCGCTTGATGCGATCGCCCATAGATGAACCATCGGAGCCAGTGTGGCTCATAAAGTTATTTCTTGCCATATCGTTGGAATGTGCTTGGGCTGAAGCATTTAGTCGCGAATGGATTCTCAAGGGTGATAATCCGGCTTTGCGTCTTTCGTTATTAACAAGATTGACAACTTCTTGAACTACAGATGTGGATCTGGTGTCGGACTCGATTGGTGATGAATCTTCGCTATCACAAGATAAAGGCATCTCTGGTAAAGCTGGATTTTCCAGTTCAACAACGATGGGTTCGTCAATAACAGTTTCAGAGGTTGTTGCCTCTAAATTGGAATCAGGTGATATAGTCATGATTTTTTCTTTTGAAAATTTTGTGTTGTTAGTCAGCGTTTTGGATTAACCATTGCTGTCTGTATTGATATAGTGCCGCTGGTTTTAACTTATGCAGTTAACCATTCCTTCTGCAACTGCGGCTTCGCCAAACAAAACTCAACTTTTACCTGTAAACGAGGTCTATTGGCAATAGTCATCTTCTACTTTCGGTATTATTTGAAGTTAAGTTCGGAACTGCAAAACAGTTATCCCGATTGGGAATAAACAATATTGTTTGCATTCTAAGTTTATATAGTTAAAGGATTTTGGACTTATGCAGTTAGCTCGATAAAGTGAGTAATTGATTATTTTTTAATCTACCTCCACCAATAGCCAAAAGAGCAAAATTACCTCTTAGGGAGGATATCAAAATTGTTAAAAATCATTCAATATCTATCTTGGCTTACTAAAAATATACAAATGTAATATTTGATTATCGGCATGAATCAAGAAAATCAAGAACCAAAGCAAGCTGATACGAACAAGCAAAATGAGGACGATTCTTCTCGTTCTCCCGGAGTTGACAGAGTTGATAGGGATTCTCCAGGAGTTGACAGAGGCTTGAAGAGTTCGGAAAATGCATCGGAAAAGAATCAAGAGTCGAATAAAGATAGTGAAAAAAAATAGGTATTGCAAACAAATTAGGATTAATTAAAATTACCCAATATTAAAAATGTAGAGATGCAAGCTAATTACATCTCTACAAAAAAATATATACAAGGTTTCAATTTTTTTTTAATCAAATGTTCTTATTCAAAGAAATTAGTTAGGACTTACGCAAAGCCCCCCTTACTAAGGGGGTTGGGGGGATCTGAACGTTTGGAATGCCTAATTTATCGTTGTGATTGCGTAAGTCCTATTAGTATTATTAAATAATCGGGATAATCCGAGCTACTATACCAGAAACGTTCCGAATACCACTAATAATATTCACCGTATTATTGACGCTTTGCAGTGCATTATCTAAAGATTTAAGAGCTTGATGAAGTTCTACTTCTAAAGGCTTCATTTTTGCTAAAATATTTTCCAAATCCTGTTTTTCTAATTCATGAACAGCTTTTCGATAACGTTCTCGCTGTTTAAGAAAAGCTTGTTTTTTTGATTCATCCGGCTCTTGCTCTAATATAGGTTGAAGTTGGTTAAGCTTTGCTACTTGTTCTCTCATTTGAGAAAGCATATTATTAGTTGTTTTCATTGTTTGAAATTTCCTCTTGGATTGGTTGTTGTTTATTTTCTAGTAGTGCTAAAAACGAATCGATATCTTTTAAAGCATTATTAAGCCGTACACCAGTAATTTTTCCTTCTACAGAATCTTTAAAAACATTCTTAAATTCTGCTAAAGCAATACTGGCATTATCTAATTCTTCGACTCGCGTATCTATGACAAAAATTTCATTTCTTCTCTGAATCCAACCCTCCTCATCTGATATTGCAACCTCATTAATTAAGGGACGAATCACAAAGCGTTGCTCTTGTGCTAGTCGTTTCCTTTCAACTTTATTTTTCATAAATTCACTAAGTTTACCGAGCATTTCTTGCTGAATTGTTAACTCCTGAAGAATAGTGCGATCGCGCTTTTCTAGTTCTTCTCTCAAGGCACCATTAATTTTAGAATGAATTGCCAGATGTCCTATCCCTTTTAATATGCCGGGATTTAAAGAAAATCTAGTTGTTTGTAAATGGGAACTAATTTTTTGTAAATTATTAGTAATTCCTTCAATTTCTTGCTGAGTTCTTTCTGGTGCGTCGGAGCGAGCAAGTTCATCTAATTTATAAAAGTATTTTTTTAACAATCGGTTATGATTACGAATATCATTGATTATTTGTAATACTTCTTTATCTTGCTCGGAAACCTGGATATATTGTTGGACTGTTCGATTGGAAATTCTATCGTCTGATAATATATCTTCTGAAGTTGATTCTACTTGCAGTTTGCCAGCTTTAACTAATAATTCGTCAACAGCAGTTGTATATTTATCTCCTGCTTCTGTAAGTTGTTGGTATTGTTTGCTATATTTGCAACCAGTTGATAAAGCTGCAACTACAGCGACTAATACAAATGTTTTGCGAAAATTGTGCGGCATCATTTATCCTCCTCTACTTGATTTTTAATGTCTGTAATCGATGTTTGGGTTACTAAGATATAGAAGATAGTTGATTTAACTTATGCAGCAGTGTGATTTTTGATTGATTACATTAGGTGATAGTTGTAAGTTTAATTAACTTATGCAGTATTGTAGGCAGCGCAATTTATAGACGTTACACTGTAACGTTTCTACACGGGTTTCGCTTATCTAGAAAATTTAATATGACGGGACGTAATTACTTATTTATTCCATCACACAAATTGCTATCGCCTTCGTTTGAATTATTCTTGAGATAATCTTCAGACGAATTGCAAGCTTGTTTCATCAGTTGGTCAGATGAGTGAATTTCCCATAATTTAACGCTACCGTCGCTACCCAAAGTGGTCAGTAATTTACCGTCGGAACTTATACTAATGCTGTTAATCGCAGATTGTTTCGTGTTCCATGCTGAGTAGGGTAATTGATCTGTAGGGTTCTGCAAATTCCACAATAAAATGCGACCTTTGCTATCGCTACTAATAATCTTTTTACTGTCTGGGCTAAAAGTGACTGAGGTTATTTCCGGGCCATATATTTGAAATGCTCTGTTCCATTCACTTTGTAAATCCCACAAACGAATAGTACCGTCTTCACCACCGCTAACTATTCTCTGACTATTTGGACTAAATCCCAAACTATTCACCGCACCTAAATGACCTTCAAATAGTTTTCCCAAGAGTTTACCTTGAAGATTCCACAGACGAATAATACCGTCTTCGCTACCACTGATTATTTTTTGAGCATCTGGACTAAACGCTACACTACGAATCGGACTAGAACCATCTTTAAACGGTTTTCTCAAAATTTGACCGTTGCTTTTTCGCAGTTCTATACCACCGTCATTATTACCAATAATAATTTGCTGATTATCCGGACTTAGAGCTAAACTTTTGACAGTTCCTGAATGCTGGAATGGTTTTCCTAAAAGTTGACCGTTCTGATTCCACAAACGAATAAAACCATCATTGTCAGCAGTAACTATTTTCTTACCATTGGTACTCAAACTGACGCTGCTTGCATTATTTTGATTTTGATTTTGATTACCAAAATTTTTGTTTTCAAACTTATTTAATTCCTTACCTTGTAAATCCCAGATACGAACCATCGTATCATCGCTGCTACTTGCTAATTGTTCACCCTTGGGACTAAAACTGACACTTCTAACAGGTCCCCGATGAGCAACGAATTTTTCTAATTCCTCACCTTGTAAATTCCAAACCTTAACAGTACCGTCTCCTCCTCCGGTAGCTAATTGCTTACCCTTCGGACTAAATTTTACACCCCAAATCTTAGCTTGTTGTGCATTCCATTCTTTAGATAAGATAGGTTGTTTACCTGCTACATTCCACAATCGAACAAATTTATCTTCTCCTACACTCGCAAGTAGTTGACTATCTGGATTAAAACTAAGACCGCTGACAGAAACTTTATGAGCTGTAATTTTACTTAATTCCTTGCCCCGAACATCCCACAGCCTTATAGTACCATCATCCAAACCGCTTGCGATTAACTGACCGTTCGGACTAAAACTAAGACTTTTTACTGGTTTTTGATCGCCTTTTAATTCTACTGATAACTTACCCTGTAAATTCCATAAACCTACAGTACCGTTATTTCCTTCGCTAGCTACTAAATTACCATCTCGGCTAAACTCAATTCCCCACAATCTACCTTGCTGTGCATTCCACTGTTGAATTAACTTACCCTGCAAATTCCACAAGCGGATAAACCCATCATCTCCAGCAGTTGCGACTAAGTTCGCTTTAGGGTTAAATTTAATGCTTCTTACCGAACCTTTTTGTTTTTCTTTTTCTTGTTCAAATTTCAGCAACTCCTTACCCTGCAAATTCCACAAACGTGCCGTACCATCATCACCACTAGTAGCAAAATATTTACCATCTGGACTAAATACTACAGCTCTAACCGGACGTGTGTAACCTTGTAAACGGTTGCTTTCTCTCACAGTATAAACTGCTTTTTGCAGCGTTCCTTCTATATCTTCTTTTAATTGAATATTGGGTGGGAATAATTGTAAAAGTGGTTGTTTGAGAATATTTCCTGCTTGTAAAATTGTAATCATTCCATCTAAAGATTGATTATTTTCCAAGCTTATTTCTGCGGATTCTCTCGATTTACTGGCTTCTCTTATTTGTGAGCTTCTCAGATAAAAGAAAAGTCCAATAGTTAATCCAGTTAATCCTAAGATTACACTAATAGTAACCCGCCATCGCCAACTTATGTTTCTACGTTTTTGTAACACGCTACTTGCCACAAACTCACTTTCTAACTTATTAAACCAATTTTGTTTAAAATTAAGTTGCTCGTTTAAAACATCAAGATAGGGATTGGAATTCCAAAGAAATTGTCCGGGTTTCTCCCTCAAACTTTGTTGCTGATTTTGTCTTTGCTTCCAAAGTTGAATTAACTGTGCAGTAGTTTTATTAAATAAATTTTCAACAGTATTAAATGTCCTATCTAAGCAATTAAATAAGATTCGGGACTTAGCTTGAAAACCCGATATTTGTTGCTTACTTTTAACACCTTGCCATTCTACCGCAGCAGATGTGAGTCGTCGTTGTAAAATTAAAGCTTCTTCTTCATCTTGTTTCCAGCTTAGCAATTTATCCCAACCCCTTACTAAAGCATCATGGGCTGGTTCCACATACGGTTTACCTTCACTATCTTGTCCTTCCACTAACAACCTCGCATCTGTAAAACGGGCGATCGCCTCTTGGATGCGGGTATTTTCTGGTTCGGGGTACTCCAACTCCGATAATGCTACTCGTCTGCGAGCTAATTCTCCACCACCTACGGCAACCATTCGCAGCATTAAGTTACGGACAGTAGCAATATAAGCCGTATCTTTTTTAACCAATTGATCGTGTTCGTAATCTGCTCTTTGAGTTAGACTGCGGGTTACTCCTCCCAACTGTTCGTAATCAGCTTCTGTAATTGCTCGGTCTTCCCTTGTTCCTTCTCTAACACTCTTTAAATACTTTAAATACAGTTCGCTTAAGGTAAAAGAAAGTAACGGTAACGCCCCTGGCATCTGAGCTACTTCATCAACTAATTTTTCTACTAAACTGTGGGGTTCAAAATACATAACCCTTGCGGAAGCAGGTTGCTCGATGCAAGCCCGTAATTCCTCCCGCGTCATTGCCGGAACTATAAACCGAGATGCATACCAATACGGCTCTAAAACTGAGTTAGATAATTGAGGTTCAAAATCACTACGTAAAGTCAGTATAATTCGTAAATTATCTGAATAATTAGCTACTAAGTTAGTTAATAAATTGAGAAACTCTTCCCGCTCTTGGTCGTTACGACACAAAGTCAGTAATTCTTCCACTTGGTCAATTATTAGTACTAATTTTGACTGCGGATTTTGCTGTAACCAATTGGCTATATCATGCTCGCTATTAACTAATAGTTCATCCGTTGCTAATGTATTATTTAAAGCTTTTAACGGCGACTCCCCAGGACGCATAGGTGCAAGGATATGCCATTGTGGATTTGATTGTTTAATGTAAGGTATTAATCCCGCTTTCACCAAACTGGATTTTCCGGTTCCCGAAGCACCCAAAACTACCGTTAATGGTTGTTTTTCAACTTGCCGATATAACTGTTGTGTTAAGGCTTGTCTACCGAAAAACAGTTTGCTGTGTTCTTCATCAAACGACTTTAAACCGCGATAGGGATTTTTTGATTCATCTAAAGGTGGTGCTGGTGGTAAATTTAATTCGTGTCCGGGAGAAAGAAAGATATATTCTCCTTTATCATGCTTATTTAAACACCAAATACAAGGGGTTTGTCGCAGACGATGTTTTTCTGTCGGAACTTCGACTCTATCTCTTAAATATAAATATAATTCTGTTGCTGTAATTACTCCATCTCCAGCTGATTTACCATTTTTGGCGGGTGGATAAACATCTGCTTGTCCTTCAAGTGCTTCTAATAATGCAGTAGCAAAAGGGGAATGATTGCCGACTTGACCGCGTTCTGTATCTAATTTAAAGTTATCTAATGCTTTTTGGTCGGAGGCTGAAGAAGTTATGATTTGCCATGCAGCATCTATAATAAAACGGTCATAACGTTCTTTGTGAATTACTTCTGGTGTTGTTAATAGATCTCTGGTACTCGACCAGCGAAAAGCGCCTGCGAAGCAGCAATCGAAAACCCCCAAGAAATGACGGCAAGATAATAAACTTAAGGCATCGTGTAACTTAGTCATCGGCAGATAACTATCAATATCGCCTCGTTTCGCATCCTGGGGAATTAAGTAACCAGCAGGGCCATCATCGCCATTGAGCGCGACTCCGTGACCGGCAAAGTAGAATAATAAACGGTCATTTTCTGTAACTTGTTGCTGTAAAGTTTTTTCTAAAAGTTGATTTAAATTACTTAGCGTTGCAACTTCGTCTAAGCATACCCAGACTTGATAATTATGCTTTTCTCGGAGAATTTCTACAAGCTTTTTAGCATCGTTAACGGCAGTTTTTAAGGGAGAAATGCCGTTGCTGTAATTGTTGATGCCGATAATAAATGCAAGATTGCGTTTAAACATATGATTCTCCAAGCATTTATGCGAAGCTATTCTCTATTCTTGTAATTCACGTTTCTAAATCTTTAATTGCCTCTTCAACCTCAATCAGAAGTGAACCTAAATCTTGAGTGACTACTTGCCAAATAATATCTAAATCAACATCAAAATAAGCATGGATAATACGATTTCTCATGCCAACAATCTGTCGCCAAGGTATTCTTAAATACTTAGCTTGACAAGGCTCAGAAACGCGATTACCTGCTTCACCGATGATTTCAATTAATCTTACTAAAGCCAAAGATAGCATCCGATCGCTATCCAAATCTTCTCTAGTACGATTTTTAGTAAAAGACAATGCTTCTTTTGCCGCATCTCTAATGTGTTTTAGCCGAGTTAAATCATCAATTTTGCTCATAAATGACCATCGCTTCTGCTAAGACTTGCTCGCGAAAATAACGACTTAAATCTGCCGATGTTCTTAAATCTATCTGGCGATTTATTATATTTGATAACTCATCCTCCATTGTAGTAATAGCTAAACCTGGAGTTTTTGCCGGTTCAAATTCTACTAAAACATCAACATCACTTTCTTTTGTAAAATCATCTCTTAATACTGAACCAAATAAAGACAACTTGCGAATTGAGTTACGTTGACAAAATTGTTTAATTTCTGCTTGAGATAAATGTAAAGGAATTTTTTTCATGGTTATAAGATTGATAATTTTATCTCCATGATAACTTGAGTTTACCTTCGTTATATATTAGTCATAAAGTCTTATGATGTTAATAATTTTACCAAATATTTACATATTAGTTACAGAGATGGCGATCGCTTTCACTGACATCGGGGTTATTTTGTAGATAATCATGCACACCATCGCAAACAGGTTCCATTAACTTATTTAGCTTATCCAACGACAAATCTTCTAAATTCCATAAAATCACTTTTCCGGCACCAGCAGAGACAATTTTCTTGCCATTAGGACTGAAAACAATGCTCCTAATCCAATTATCATGTCCATAAAGGGTTTGCAGTTCCTTTCCCTCTAAAGTCCAAAGTTTGACAGTTGTATCTTCACCTGCTGAGGCGAGCATCTGACCGTCAGGGCTGAATGCAACGTTATTGACCCAACTTGTATGCCCCGTGAGGGTTTTATAAGGTTGAGTTTCAAATTGACCTATAAAGTTCCGCTTCCACAGTTTGATGTTTGTGTCTGCACTAGCAGTGGCAATTGTTTGACCATCAGGGCTAAACAC
This sequence comes from Calothrix sp. CCY 0018, assembly GCF_963920925.1. Taxonomy (NCBI): domain Bacteria; kingdom Bacillati; phylum Cyanobacteriota; class Cyanophyceae; order Nostocales; family Calotrichaceae; genus Calothrix; species Calothrix sp. CCY 0018. The sequence goes on from NZ_CAWUDI010000083.1 coordinate 17,582, forward strand.
AACACTGTTAACGGCAGCTTGATGTCCGGTAAGGGTTTGTAGTTCCTTACTCTTATCAAAATTCCAGAGTTTGACTGTATTGTCATCACTAGCAGTAGCAATTGTGTGACCATCAGGGCTAAAAGCGACGCTGAAAACTTTACCCTTATGCCCGGTCAGGGTTTTATAAGGTTGAATTGCAAATTTACCTGTGCTGTCGTCCCGCTTCCAAAGTTTAACTCTGTCTCCTCCAGCACAGGCAATTATTTTTCCATCATGGCTAAAAGCAACGCTTTCGACACCACCATTATGCCCGGTGAGAGTTTGCAGTTCTTGACCCCCAATGCTCCAGAGTTTGACAGTTTTGTCATCACTAGCAGTAGCAATTATTTGACCATCGGGGCTGAAAGCGACGCTTCTTACCCAAGGTGTATGCCCAGTCAGGGTTTGGTAAGGTTGAGTTTCAAATTGACCTGTGCCATCCCACTTCCAAAGTTTGACGGTTCCATCGATATCTGCCGAAGCAAGCGTCTGACCGTCAGGGCTAATAGCAATCCTCCAGATTGCTGCGTCATGCACATTACCAAGAGTTGGTGGTTTTTTGCCCTCATATCTCCAAAGCTTGACTGTAAGGTCAGTTGAGGAAGCCAGAGTGAGCGTCTTTTTATCAGGGCTGAAAGCGACGCTGAAAACCCAACTTGTATGCCCAGTGAGAGTTTGTATTATCCCACCATAATGGTCAGAAAGTATAACAGTTTTGTCTTCAGTTGCTAAGGCAAGTGTCTGCCCATCGGGGCTAAAAGCGACGCTGCGAAATGAACGTACATCTCTAAAATCTAATATTTTTGGTTGAGTTGCAAATTGACCTGTAATGTCTCGTTTCCAGAGATTTATAGTTCCGTTGGAATTTGCCGAAGCCAGGAGCTGACCGTCACCGTCAGGACTAAACACAACACTATTTGCCACAGCCCCATGCACAAGTGTTTGTATTACCTTACCATCATTAAGACTCCAAAGTTTGACCGTGCTGTCTTGACTAGCAGAAGCAATTGTTTGACCATCGGGACTAAAAGCGACGCTTGTTACCCCACCACGATGTCCGGTAAGGGTTTGGTCGGCTTGAGTGTTAAATTGACCTGTGTTATTTCGTTTCCAAAGTTTGACCGTTTGGTCATCGCTAGCACTAGCAATTGTTTGACCATCAAGACTAAAAGCTACGCTTGTTACCCCACCACGATGTCCGGTAAGAGTTTGCTCGGGTTGAGTATTAAATTGACCTGTGCTATTTCGTTTCCAAAGTTTGACCGTTTGGTCATCGCTAGCACTAGCAATTGTTTG
>NZ_CAWUDI010000084.1:0-16345 GCF_963920925.1 Calothrix sp. CCY 0018
AATTATTAAGCGAGGATATTATGCAGGATTCAGTTATTTATCAAGATATTTTACAAAAAGGCGAGCAGAAGGAAGCATTTCGCTTTTTGAGCCGACAATTAAATCGACGCTTTGGTGAAGTAGATTCATCAATAATTGAACGTATTCGGGTATTATCTACCGAACAATTGGAAGCGTTGGGGGAAGAATTTTTGAGTTTTTCAGATGTTTCTGATTTAGTTACTTGGCTTGAGCAGAATACAGGCAGTAGTTAGTAGTTAATAGTTAGTAATTGTAGGTTGGGTTAGGTTCACGAAAAATTGGTTGTAAACAAATAATTTAGATTTGAACCGTAACCCAACATTAGATTTATGCATAATTAATAATGTTGGGTTACGACACGATTAATTCAGATTTTCGTGATAAATGGAATTAGTTTTCGTGTCTAACCCAACCTACTATCTATATTTGAACCGTAACCCAACATTACATTTATACAAAATCATCATGTTGGGTTACGACACGATAAATTAACTTTATCGTCACAAGCTAAATTTATTTTCGTGTCTAACCCAACCTACTAACTAATACTATGCTACTCGTTAAAAAAATAAGTGTCCAGCTAGTACCGCTGCGCGGAAGTAAGAAGTAAGTAGTAAGAAGTAAGAAGTTTGATTTTCTAGGCTTTTCAGCTATTTTTAATGGTTGCCTTATTTACGCCGACTTGTACTAGTAGGTTAGCTTCACGGTTCACTATCTTCTTGGTTGTAAACAATTCATTTCTATTTTAACCGTAACCCAACATTATATTCATCCGCAATTGTGATGTTGGGTTACGACACAATTAATTAAGATTTACGTTACAAATAAAATTAGTTTTCGTGTCTAACCCAACCTACCAACTTCTTGATATTTTACTATTACCAATTACCATTACTCCCCAAATCCCTTTCCAAATCGTGAATAACGGTTTCGAGATACCATTCTTCCGACATTCCGGGATAATAAAACTTGGCTTGTTCGATTAATCTTTGAGCAATTTCCCATTGCCCACCAACCAATCTTAATAACCGATAGCGTAACTTTTCATAGTCATTTTTTTCAACTTCAGGAGCAGGAGCATTTATTTTTTTCAAACTTTTTAAAACTAGCTGATAATTATCCCAATCTTCCTTTTCGCAATAAATACTTGCTGCTTGCTGAAAATCATTACTTGCTTGAGGAAGTTCTTCCATGCGAATATTACATAAACCGCGATTGTAGAAAGCTGTAGCACTTTTAGAATTAATTTCTAAAGCTTGATTATAATCTTCAATAGCACCTAAATAATGACCTATAGTTTGATAAGCATTGCCTCTAGCAACGTAGATTAAATCATCTTCCGGCTGTATTATTAAAGCTTGATTAAAATCAGCGATCGCTCCTTGATTATCACCTATTTGTAAACGTGCTTTACCACGATTGCGATAAACCGCAGCATCTTCAAAATTTAACTGTAGCGCTGTATTAAAATCTGCAATCGCTTTTCTATATTTACCTTGCTTGCAATACACAACCCCGCGACAGCAATAAGCCTTGCCATCTTGAGCATCTGCTCTTAACACCCAATTCAAATCTTCCAACGCTTCGCGGGTGTTTCCTTTCTCCGCCTTTTCTAACAAAGAGGTAAAATAATCCTGCTGCGAAATTAACGGCGTAGTTTGTAACAGTGGTTTTTCTACAATAACCTCTTGCTTGCGAGGTTGTAGCTGCTTCACCTTTTCCAAACACAGCTTTGCATTTTCGGTATCCTTCTGTTCCAAATATAACTCTGCTGCCTTTTTAAAATTAGCGATCGCACTTTCAATATTCCCCAATTTACGCTCTACGACACCCCGTAAATTATAAGCACCAGCTTTGTAACAGTTATGCTCAATACTTTTATCAACATCCTTCAAAGCACCGGGTAAATTTTTCAGTGCCAATCTTGCTAAAGCACGACAGTAATATGCTTCTGCATTATAAGAATCCCGCTTTAAAACCTGATCATAATCAAAAACCGCTTGCGGAATTTTTCCCAAATCGTAGTATGCTAAACCTCGTTGATAATAAGCTTCGATAAATTCAGGATTAACTTGCAGCGATGCCGTAAATTCCTCAATCGCGCCAGCATAATCTTTTTTCTTAGCCTTCTCCAATCCCTTATCAAACGATTCTTGTCCCATTACACTCAACGGTTAACTCAATTAATTATAGATACATATCCTAACCGACGAATTATGAATTAAGCATTGGGAATCGGAGATGGGGGAGGGGGAGACAAGGAGACAAGGAGAATTTTAACCTTTAACCTGTAACCTTAATTACTGCTCACTGCTAACTGCTAACTGCTAACTGTTATGTCCGACTTTCTCTACCGCTACCCAACTTTATATCCAGGAATTTTAGTAAAACGCTACAAAAGGTTTTTTGCAGATGTGGAACTTGCTTCTGGAGAAATTGTTACAGCACACTGCCCAAATACTGGCCCGATGAAAGGAGTTTATATTCCCGGAAATCCAGTACAGCTATCAAAAACAGACAATCCCAAACGTAAATTAGCTTACACTTGGGAGATGATTCAATTGCATGATAACGAACCAAGTTGGGTAGGTGTAAATACAGGTTTACCAAATAAAATTATTAAAATAGCCTTACAAAAACATATCTTTCCAGAATTAGGAAAATACGATGAAGTTAAAAGTGAAGTTGTTTACGGACAAGATAGAAAAAGTCGAGTAGATTTCTATTTACCTCCCTCCGCACAAGAAATCAATTTATCAAATCAAATTTCACTTTTAGATAGTGTAATAGATGGTAATAATATAGGAACAAAGAATAAAATATTACCAAAAGATGATAATCGTCCAATATATTTAGAAGTCAAAAATACAACTTGGACTGATAAAAGATTAGCTTTATTTCCCGACACGGAAACCACGAGGGGACAAAAGCACATACGCGAATTAATGGCACTTTTGCCTGAAACTCGTGGAGTAATGCTGTATTTTATTAACCGTAGCGACTGCACTCACTTTGCACCCGGAGATATTGCCGACCCTTTGTATGGTAAATTACTACGGCAAGCTGTATCTATGGGATTAGAAGTATTACCCTGTCGTTTTGAAACCACTCCCGAAGGAGTTAAGTATTTGGGATTAGCAGAATTACAGCTTTAAAGTGTTAGGAGTTAGGAGTTAGGAATTAGGTGTTGAAGATTTTGCTAACCACTAACAACTAACAACTAACAACTAACAACTAACAACTAAATTTAAACAAAATTATTAGCAGAAAGACTACCTGCTTCTACTCCAGTTAATAAAGTTAAGGTTTCACCTTTATGGGTAATCCAAGTGTCGCTGATATTATTACCTATACCTTGAGTAGCAGTAATATCGTGCAAATTCAAACCGCTAGATAATATAAAATAATCTTCAGTTACTGCAAAATCGGTAATAGTATCAATTCCTTCCCTCGATGCTAAAACAAATTGATCGCTACCACCACCACCTGTTAATGTATCGTTACCAAAACCACCTTTAATAGTATTAACACCACTGTTACCTGTAATTACATCGTCATATTTTGAACCGACGATATTTTCAATGTTGCTGAGACTATCTTGAGGTTTATTCTTGTCAAGAATTGCATCATACCAAACGTCGGCAATTTTGCTGTAACCTTCTACAGTCGCATGGACTCCATCTTGTAAATCATCGGGTGTTAAGGCACTAAAAATATCAACAAAACTGACATTTTTACCTTGTGCAGCCTTACTATCAACAATGCCCGGTATATGCGAATTAAATTCTATAGCCTGTTGCTTTTGTTCTTCTGTACGACTAATTGGTGGAATAGAAGCGACTAAAAGCTGGGTATTTGGTAATTGATTGGTAATATTGTCGATAAGTTTGTTGAGACGACTGGGTGCTTGACTGATATTGTCCGAACGAAGTATGTCATTAGTGCCGATTTCTAACAGCACCATATCTGGTTGAGCATCATTCAACCAACCATCAACAGCACTGTCGATTTCAGCTATTTTCCATCCGCTAAATCCAGCATTATCGCGATCGAAACCTTCCGGGCCAGTTGCATGAGGCCCAACAAAATCTACACTCTTGTTAGTATTCTCAGAATTATTCTCAAAATTGTTCTCGAATAATTGCCATAAATCATCGCGATAAGCACCTAAATCCCAACTTCCCCAACCTTCTGTATTGGAATCACCCAAAGGCATTATTTTAAGTGGTTGAGTCAAATTTGTCGAATTGTGAGTTACTTTACCAGCATTCAAGTCTGCAACAATACTAGAATTGGCTGCATCATAAGTAATAGTATCTATTCCGCTATCGCCATAGAACGAATTATTACCCGTACCCCCATAAATTAAATTACTGTTACTGTTATTTACCCCAGAGACGGGGACTAACTCTAGGTAGTTAAGATTAAAAGAACTTCCGAACATATCGAGACGCATTTCATAACTACCTGCATTCAAAGAAAAAGTTTGTGCAGACTCGATATTTTGCCAATTCCACCAACCACCAGTATTACCTACATTAAAATTCGCCTTTTCTTGTCCAAAAGTTGCTTGAAAAGTGGGATATGCCGCTTTGCTCACGCTCCGCGTATCGCCATCTACATCTGAAGAGATACGCGAAACCAAGCGATATTCTTTCGATGTCGGAACGGTAAAATCGTAAGTAAGCCATTCTCCCGATTCAATCCAGCCAACTGAATAACCACCATCAACATCGTTACTATATGCAATATCAACATCATCAGAGCGGTACTTTTCACCACTGTTACCAACGGTGCTGTCGATACCATCTTTATAATTTTCCGCTTCAATGCGAATTGAATTCATATTTTCCTGAATCGTGTTTTCCATTCTTCTGGTTTTACAGCAAAATCCAGGAAAATGAATCATTAAAGCTTAAAAAATCATCAGAATGGCATCAACTATAATTCTTTTCCAAAAACTAATTAATTTTTAGCAATATATACAGCAATTTTAGATTTGATCCTAACTTAAAGGCTTTACTGAATCAACATTTATACCTTAATTCAGCAAAGCCAAAAGTAAGATTACCTCTATGAATTATGCTGCTTTAACCCAGATGTTTAACTTAACAAGTTTCACAATTTGATAGATTTCATCTTTAGAAGGCTTGACGTTGTGCAATACACATCAAAGACAATGCAGCTGATAAAGATTTAGAATTAATCCCAGATAAAAATTGGCTCAAGCGATACTTGTTATCAGCCTTACCATAATTACCTTGTAATACTTCTGCACCTACAGTATGGTTGTGAGGATATACTTTGACCTTAAAGCCCAATGGCTCTAAGGTTTGATGGTAAAACTCAGATGTGACACCTTTTCCTGGTTTGTGGTGGGTTTCGCTAGCAATCATTGCATCATGTTCTACTTGGGACATAAAATTACCAAGAGACATTAATTTATACAATGGAACCCGAACTTTATACAGAAGCATCCCCAACCCTTTCCAATTCCAAGCGCTTCGTTGCGGGTCATGGTCGGTAATTAAAACTCCACCGGGACGCACCAAACGCGCCGCTTCCGATAATACCACACTCATATCATCACAGTGATGTAGACTTGCATTAACTGTAACAATATCTGCAAAATCCGAAATAAATGGTAGTTGATGAGCGTCTGCTTGAATAGGCGTATAGCCAATAGATTTCGCCATCTTTAAACAGGTGCGAGAGACATCAACGCCAATTAATAGTCGTGGCTTGCCACCTAAAGTTGCATACAAATTTCCAGGGCCACAGCCGATATCTACAACTATTTTGTCATCCCAACTACCCATTGCTGCCTGCCAGCATTCTTTAAAATAATTATCTCGGTGACAATGGTCAAAATAGCCTTGCACCCATTCGGGGTTTTCGTAGTAATCGATATTTGCTTGCAATGCTTCAGTCAAATTAGTTATCGGAGATTGAGGAATATCTTCTTCCCAATTAACTACAGCATCTGCTGCAACGTATTTGCGTAATTCTGAAATTTGTGTATTTTGCATCTTTTATTTCCTTACTTGCATTCAATTAGGTAAGAGAATGTGGGTTAAAACCAAAAACGCCAAGTTGACTTCTCAGATAGAAAATCGATTCAGAAACCCGATCCAATTTCAAATCTGAAAATCCAAGCTGACATAAATTTTTCGATGATGGCTTCCCTGAAACTCTTAGTGAAACAGAGAAATTATCTGCTTCAACCGCCATCTATCAAGGTGATGCAATATTCATTCGTACTACTTGGTATGTCTAGCAATACACACGATCAATTGTGCTGCTTCTGGTGTGTCGCGGTTGATGCCTGATAATCTTTGACTTAATCTCAATCTCCAAGAATTCCGACCATTTTTACCTTCAAGTACCTCTGCACCTAAATCGTGAGAATGAGGATATAATTTCACCTCAAAACCTAATGGTTCCAAAGCTTTATAATACACATCCGGTGTAATCCCATCCCCAGGTCTTTGGTTCTCAACCTCAGTTTTCCAACGTGCGTGTCTTTCCTTGTAGGGAATATAATGCTTGCTTCCAAGCAAACGATACAAAGGGTATCGAACATCCCGTACAAATAAACCTGCACCTTTCAAATTCCAAGCTGTGCGCTGGGGGTCTTGGTCGGTAAATAATAATCCACCGGGACGCACCAAACGTGCAGCTTCTGTCAAAATTCTACCCATATCATCGCAATGACAAGCTGTAATATTAACAACCGCAATACCAGTAAAATTATTTAGAAACGGTAGATGATGGGCATCAGTCAAAATTGGTGTATAGCCAACTTCGCCAGCCATCTCTAAAGCACTTGGAGAAACATCAACCCCAATTAATATTCTCCTTAAGTGTTTTGGAATTACAAGTAGTAATTGCTACTGTCATTTTTAATAATATCATATATATATTTTATTTAGTATGATTAGATTAATCCTACGGTGAAAGAAAAAAAGAATTGATAAAGTTATTTTTATTTCTAGATAATAATTTATTTTAAGTACTTATTTCATTTTTTGATAATTCAATGTTCAATATAGTTAGCTTCGATTATATGCCAAAAAGCATTATTGTCAAGAGGATTATACTTGATTAAAAAAATATAAATATTCATTTTTAACGATAAAATTTACCGGATTCAGAGTTATTAGCAAAAAACGCCTCCCGAATACTCGGAAGGCGTCTTTTATATCTTGTAGAGACGTGATATATCGCGTCTCTACATTATGATTAAATATTTAAAGCTATCAACTAATATAATTTGAGCGGCGGGTTTGGTTAAATCTAGTACCGCTTCGCGGAAGTAAGAAGTAAGAAGTAAGAAGTAAGAAGTTTGATTTTCTAAGCTTTTCAGCCATTTTTTATGGTTGCCTTATTTACGCCGACTTGTACTAGTAGAGCAAGTTGATTTCGTACCGATTTAGTAGTAGTTTCATGTCAACCAATTAGCGGTGCGGTTAATCAAGCAAGCTCAGTCCGTTCGCGGTGGTGCGCCCAAAGCTGCTGGATGAAGCCAGAGAAGAAGTTGATCGGTAAGCGATCGCAAAGTTAAATCCCCCTCAAGAAAAGAAGAGGGGGAGTTGAAATGACGCGAGCGTACAGAGCCGCCCCTTAAAAACTGTTACAGAGGTTTTGGTTGTTCTTTATCCAAATTAACGAAAAGATTTCTTGGTTTCTTAAACCATTCGGCAGGAACTTCTTTAATTAATAACTGTTTTTTATCAGGTCTTGTTACTTCGAGTTTGGCATAGTACTTGTTATCTTCTTCTGAAGACATGAGGTAAAGGTTTTCGTCAGTGAGTAACAACCATGCTTTTTCTGGATAATCCATTTTGTGTACCCTTGGTGTGTGTTGAACTTAGTTAAATTATAAAGTTTTGATTGTAAGTTCAGCAGTACCCACGCGGGGTATCTTTGTATTTATCAGATGCTTAGTTCCGTTTATTTTGACTGCGATAGCTGCTGGCAAACGGTGCTTGTGCTTCTTAGTGCGATCGCGCCAGCATCTGTTTCTACATCTGAAAAGGCTGCATTCTCACTTTAGGGTAATAGTTGGGTTTACCTAAGTACTCGTGCCTTCATAAATTAAACATTTCGTTTGGTAAGGGAATAGGGAACAGGGAAGGTTTATATAACTCACGAGTAATTATATTAGGACTTACGCAAAGCCCCCCTTTCTTAGCGGGGGGGTTGGGGGGATCTTAAAGTTTGGAATGCCTACTTTTTGGTTGCGATTGCGTAAGTCCTGTATATAAATAATGCAGGCGTAAGTACTTAAAATATTTTTTTTAGGTCATCCTAAAACAGTGATAATTTAGAATTAAAAACTATTTATGAAAGTAGGAATCATCAGAGAAGGCAAAACTCATAGCGATACTAGAGTGCCGCTAACACCGAAGCAATGCCGATATTTGGTTGATAAATATCAAGATTTACAAATATTTGTCCAGCCCAGTCAAGAACGTTGCTTTAGTGATGAGGAATATCAAAGTCAAGGTATTTCTAGGAGAGAAGACATGAAGGAATGCGAACTGTTGTTAGGAGTAAAAGAAGTTCCTATTCCAATGCTGCTGCCGAAGAAAACCTATCTATTTTTCTCTCATACGATTAAAAAACAACCATATAATCGCGAACTCTTGCGTTCAATCTTGCAACAAAAAATTCGCTTAATTGATTATGAATGTTTACATGATGAGCGCGGTAAACGAGTAATTGCTTTTGGGCGTTGGGCAGGGATTGTTGGCGCTCATAATGCCATTCTCACCTGGGGGCGACGCGAGGGAAAATTTAATCTCAAACCCATGCATGAATGTCATGACTGGGCAGAAGCTCAAACTTATTATCAGAATTTACCTCTTTCTAATATAAAGCTGGTAGTTACCGGAGAAGGTAGAGTTGCCAGTGGTGCTAGTGAAGTGTTGGACTTAATGAAAATTAAAAGGATTTCACCTCAAGCATTTCTCGAACAAAACTTTGACGAACCCGTTTATACACAGCTAGCAGTCAAGGATATGTATCGCCTTGAAGGAGAACAGAATTTTGATGAAAGTCATTATTATCAACATCCCGAACAATATGTTTCTAATTTTGACCCCTATACTCATAATGCGAATATTATGCTCAATGGTATCTATTGGGATAAGCGTATTCCAGCCTTTTTTAGTCAGGAGGATATGAAACGTAAAGACTTTACTATTCGTGTCATTGCCGATGTCACCTGCGATATTGCTCCAGATTCTTCTATCCCTTCTACAATAAGATCGAGTTCAATTGCCAATCCGATTTATGGTTACGATCCTTTATCATCCAAAGAAACCGAGCCATTCCAAAGTCACTGTATCGATGTTATGGCGGTGGATAATTTGCCGAACGAACTGCCGAGGGATGCTTCAGAAGATTTTGGCGATCAATTAATCACCCAAGTTTGGTCGCAGTTAAATCAAGCTGATAGCCAAATGATTTATGAAGGGACTATCGCCGTTGATGGTGAGTTAAATAAACCTTATGAATATTTAAAAGATTATGTGAGCCTTGATAACGGAATGTAGCACACAATCGGTAAAATTATTTTGTTGACACTCCCTGCTCTAAAGAGACAGGGATTCTCAGTTCATCGTAGCTGCTTGCTCTACCAGGGTTGCCCCAAGTAGAGTAGTGGCTGCTACTCCCTGAGCGTTACTTTGGGGATGCCCTCCCCTAGCTCTTTCAAGAATATTAATTGCTGCGTTAACGTCACGAGGCAAAGTACATCCACATTTGCAAATATGTGTTCGTTGGCTAAGAGATTTTTTAACTTTTATCCCGCAACTAGAACAAATTTGTGATGTGTGATGTGGCTTAACAGCAATTGCTAAACGCCCATATTTTTTAGAAAAATATTCAAGCCATTGTCTAAAAAGTCTCCAAGCTACATCATTAATAGACTTAGCAAGACAATGGTTTTTTACCATGTTCTTAACAATTAAATCTTCATAGGCGATTACATCGTTAGATGATACAAGCGCGAGTGCCACTCTCTTAGCAAACTCGGTACGCTGCCTACTTACTTTCAAATGCTTCAAAGCATATATTTTTCTTGATTTATGGCGCTTGTTTGAACCTTTTTCTTGTTTGTTAATGCGTCGTTGACTGCGTTTAATTGACTTGTCAGCTTTGCGTAAGAATCTAGGATTATCTACGTGATTACCATTACTATCTGAGTAAAAGTACTCTAAGCCAACATCTAAGCCTATCTGATTTCCTGTTGGTTCTAACTGTTTTGAGTTATCAACATCAACAGCAAACTGGCAATAATAGCCATTAGCACGCCGCACTAAACGAACTCTTTTAATAGCTTTAACTGGGTAAGTATGGATATCCCATTTCCCCATTAATTTAAGTTCACCAATACCTTTTTTATCGGTGATAGTAATACGCCTATGAAGATTTGTGCAGCGACCATCCAGAAGTTTTATATTCAACTGAACGGTTGTCTTTCTGGAAACGTGGAAAACCTTTTTTACCAGGCTTACCAGATTTACAATTGTCAAAAAATCTACTAATTGATGACCATGCTCTTTCAGCAGCAGATTGTACCGCCATACTGTTTAAATCTTTAACGAATTTAAACTCGTTTCGTAAGACTGTTGAGTATTTATTTAAAGCAAATTTATTTACTTTGTCTTCTTTTTTGGAATCCATCCAGTAGCGAATACACTTATTTCTGATGAACTGTGTAGTCCGGATAGCTGGTTGAGTCGATGCCCGGTATTATCCGGGGCACCTCTCAGTTAGAACCGGACGTGCGGGTTTCCCTGCATCCGGCTCCCGATATTCTTAAGCTTTTCGGCTTTTGCTCATGTGAGTGTAATCATGACAAGACTCGTGTATTGCCACTAGATTTTTAGTTTTCCAGTTGTTATGATTACCGTCAATGTGATGTAGGTTTATTTGTTCTTCACTTATAAACTTTAAGCCACATTTTGTGCATGAATGGTTTTGCCTTTGAAGGGCTTTAGAGGTGTCGCCGTCATATAACTTACTGTTGCGTTTGCTCCAATAAATTATATCTCTATCATAAGGGGATTTAATCCCTTTAACGTTGACGTGTTTATTTTCGGAATAGGAAACTTTTGGGAACGCTTTTTCAATCAACTTGGTCGTTGATTCTTTGGTGTTCTTAGTTTCTTTATTAAAAACTTTCCACGCTCTGTGATTGATGTACCAACATGAGAATCTTGACCCATCCATGTTACAGAACTTGTGGTAGTTTCTCCATCCTCTAACTATTGGTGCAAGCTTTTGGGCTTTTACCTTAGAACCATAATTCGAGTTATTGATGATTTTCTTAACTTTTTCTCGGAATTTTTTGAAGTTTTCCACTGAGGGAGTGCTTTTGAATTTTCCGTTGCTTTGCACCTTGAAATGCCAGCCTAAAAAGTCAAATCCATCTGTCGCTGCGGTTATCTTTGTCTTTTTCTCACTTACTTTCATTCCCTTATCAGCTAGAAATTGACTTATTCTATCAAGTATCTCTTTTGCATCGTCTTCCGGTCTTAGGATTATAATCATGTCATCCGCATATCGGATTGTTGGTTCCACGATTTCTCTTGCCGGGGTATTTTCTGTGATTCTTCTACCACGTGAACTGGGGGAACGGTGGTATCTGTGAATGCTTTCAATACCGTTTAAGGCGATGTTTGCTAAAAGAGGACTTACCACACCTCCTTGAGGAGTACCTTGTTCAGGAAATTCGGGGTTTATTCCGGCTTTTAAACATCGGAATATTCCTTCCTTTATGCCTTTGGGGGCTGTAAGGTTATTCATTATTGTGGTGTGACTTATCCTATCGAAGCATTTTTCAATATCGAGTTCTATAACTCGTTTGTTGATTCCATTGACGCTAGAGTTCAGGTTGTTAAACAGAATTTTCTGGGCATCGTGTGCCGAACGTCCCGGTCTAAAACCGTAGCTTTTTGCGTGGAAGGTTGCTTCGTGTGCAGGTTCTAAAGCATATTTTACGAGGCATTGCCACGCTCTATCCGCCATAGTTGGGACGATATAATAAGACTGCACATAACTTCAATTCACTTTTGGGAAGTTATGTCACAATTACAAATCCCATCCACCCACTGTACGGTCAATCTGTTGTAATAAAGCAGATTCGCAAAGTTGGGCAGGAAACCAAAATAACTATAGAAAGTCCACTAGGAGGATTCTTGTCTCTTCCGGCATCAGAAACCGACCTGTGGACACAACAAACTAATAAGCACTTAACAGGTTCTAAGTTTTTACCTGAAAAATTATTGCGATTGAGTGAATGGTTAGCAGCACGTTCGCAAAACGTTACTGATGAATTTTCTTGTGTGAAAGAAAATAAAAGTGCAAAACACAGGGAAATTAATCATGATCCAAAAGCATCTACTACCCACCACTCAACCAGAACACTCAGAAAAAATAAATCGTCTGATAAAAATAACAGCAAGGTTAGTGGACAAGGTACTGGTAAGCAAAAGTCTCGACGCGGCGATAGCGAGGAGCAAGCCAGATGAATAGTAAAATTAGAACGAGCCATCTGGAACGCCGTGCAGTAGTTTACCTGCGACAATCTACACTGACTCAGGTAGAATCACACCGAGAAAGTACGGATAGACAATATGCTTTGGCTGACCGTGCATCAGGTTTAGGTTGGGACAAAAGCCAAATATCCGTTTTTGATAATGACCTCGGTAAAAGTGGTCAAACCACAACCGGACGTGAAGATTTTCATCGACTAATGGCTGCTGTAGGCTTAGGAGAAGTGGGAGCGGTTTTAGCTCTAGAAGCTTCTAGATTTTCTCGTTCCCAAGCAGATTGGCATAAACTTATAGATATCTGTGCCCTTACAGATACATTGGTAATTGACCATGATGGGATTTATGACCCGAACGATTTTAATGACCGAGTAATATTGGGATTCAAGGGAACTTGGAGCCATACTGAGTTACACGGTATGCGTCTGCGTTTACAAGGAGCCAAGTTAAATAAAGCCAAAAAAGGTGAATTGCGCTGCTCTCCACCTACTGGTTATGTTTATGACCCAGAAGGAAAACTAGTAATAGACCCAGACGAAGGAGTAGTTGCTGCAATCAAGCTGGCTTTCCAACAGTTCCGCGTTCTTGGAACGGCATTTAAAGTGATGCGCTACTTTTGTATAAACGACATTCCTTTTCCAAGAAGACGCTGGCGACAAAAGCAAATTGGTACACTTTATTGGGGACCAGCTAATCTTAGCCGTATTACTACCCTACTGCATAACCCAACTTATACAGGAACATACGTATATGGTAGACGGCGCTGCATTAACGTAATCGAGGATGGTCAAATAAAGAAAGTTAAAATCCAGACTCTACCACAGGATGAATGGAAAGTTATAATCCATAATGCTCATGAGGCTTATATCAGTTGGGAGGAATACTTGTCTAACTGCGAGCGACTCAAACAAAATAGTCCAGTTTCTTTATCAGATGGATGCCAGCGCACGCCTAGAGAAGGTTTTGCTTTACTTCAAGGTTTAGTTATTTGCGGTAAATGCGGAAGAAAGATGAGTCCTCGTTACCACGGTAATGGTGGTTGTAGAGCGGCTTATGAATGCACCCAAGCTCGTAAACAAGATGGCAACATGGGTGTTTGTTGGAGTGTTGCCGGAGCAGCAATTGACAAAGCCATTGCAGATCATGTGCTTGAAGCTATAAGTAGCGAACAACTCGATATTTCTCTTGCAGTGCTTTCTGAACTTGATGACCAAGCCCAGGAAGCAGACAAAACATGGCAACTCAGGTTGGAAAGAGGGCGTTACGAGGCTGATAGGGCAATAGTCAATATGACGCAACTGAACCAGAAAATCGTTTAGTTGCCCGTACATTAGAAAGACGGTGGAATGAAAAATTACAGCAATTAACAGAACTAGAAGAGGCATACTCGCAAGCCCATCAAGTACAAAGGTTGGAGTTAACAGCAGTACAAAGGCAACAAATTTTACACTTAGCCAAAGATATTCCAACGCTTTGGCATGCCAGTAGCACTACTAATCAAGAACGTAAAGAGATACTAGGATTGTTAGTAAAACAAGTTGCTCTTACTCCAATTGATACTCCCGAACGCTCTACTCGTATCCAAATACTGTGGCATACAGGAGTTACGAGTATTTTATATGCACTACGTCCAACAACTGGTCAAAGATTCCAAACACCTTCATGTTGTGTTCAACTGATTGAGGAATTAGCTTCTGGTCGAACTGATACCGAAATTGCTTTGGAACTGAATCAACGAGGTTTGTTGAGTGGTACTGGTCGTACTTTTACCAAAGCCAGTGTTGCTTGGATTCGATGGAAGTTTGGTATTGAAAAGCCTTTAGCCGACCCAATTGTTGCAAAATCAGGGGTTAGCCCGGAGGGCTATTATTCCACCAGTGCCTTGGCATCACTACTAGGTGTTGGAATTCATACAATTTACTACTGGCGAGACAAAGGAATTATCCAGGCTTTCCAAGAAACAGAAAGAAGTCCTTGGTGGTACATTGTGACACCATTCGTGTTAGATACTTTACGTGAAAAAATTCGTCGTGTACCAGTTAAATCTAAGTAATTTATCGCTTCCGCCAAGAAAACAGTAATGTCGGAACAACATTTAACCCTTTGATTAAAAATATAGTCAAAGGGTTTTTGCGTATTCATTTTAAGTCTGCGGGATAAATTTCTTACCATCATAGTGCCAAGCAATTCCATCTGGGTCATGCCCCAATGTCCATTTTCCAAAATTTCTTGCGGTTTTCTTGTGGCGAAGAGTACTCGGAGATACATCTAATCTTCTTGCTAAGGCTGCACCAGTTAGTGAATGTGGTATTGCATTAGAATTTTGAATTTCTTTAATTGATTGTGAGCTACTTAATGACTCCAAAGGTGACTCACTATTTTCTGTTGGGGTTTTAGGATAATTATCATCGGATACTGATGATTGTTTAGGAGGTGAGTCACTTTTAGGCTCACTCAGGTAGCTCACGATTGACTCACCAGTAGTCTTCTTAGACTCTACCAGTCCTAATGGTGAATCACTCAAAGTACTAGTAGACTTGATATCTTCTAATGACTCACTCGGCGAGTCACTAATTGGTTCATCTTCCTCACCAGAATTGACTGACTCACTTAGTGAGTTACTAATTGGCTCACTAGTAAGGTGTGACTCTGGTAGCTCACTGAATGATAAGAAAGAAGATTCCTTTGACTCATCATCCTGAAAAGTTTTCTGCTCCAAGTCCGGTTGATTGTGGTCTACTGGTGACTCACTGACTGGTAATGGTGAAAACTCAGATTGTTTTTTCTCTTTCTTAGTCTTTAACTTGCTATCTGCTTGTGCATTAACTTCAAGTTGTAAATCCGATTGTAAGCCTTGATAAGCCTGCTTAAGAAATGTTACTTCCTCAAGCAGGCTACAAACCTTTCCCTCCAACTCATCAAGACGTTTAATTGTCGAAGGTGTGTCACGAGGTGTTGTAGGTGTGCTACTAAAAAAATAATTTTCAAGGATTGCGATAATTGCAGCAGAATCTGATTTCAATCCTTGCTCATTCTTAAATTCAACTACAGCATCATAAATTCTTTTGGGTGGGTAGGCTGCTACACGCGGATTGTCCGTTGCCATAAAGCACCATTCCTTCCATAGTTCCTCTTTTAGTTTAACCCAACTTTACCGACTGGGTAGACTACTAGTAAGCCACTTAGTCTCAGGAAGATCCAAAAAATTAATTGTCAAAGCGTCGGTGGGACAATTTATTACTTGCAAGTCCCTCAAGTTACCCCGAAGCTTATGTACTATACAAGGGTCGAACCCTTACCACATAAGAGATATAGTTGTAGGAATTTTTTAGATTTAAGAATTGAACCACGACTCGTTTAGCGCAGCGGCATCAAGGCGGGCTATAGGCGGTTTGGGTTTTTACCAGTTAATTTGTAGCCCGTCTTGGTGCAAACGAGGAGAGCGAAGCGGTGGTTCAATTCGCCGCTCCAACAAATCAACTTGGGTTAATAATTAACGCTGTGGAAAGTGACAACAAGATATAAATATTTAATAATGCCACTGGTGACTCACTAGTAACACAACTTGAGAATCAACATTACTCTTCATTTTTATGATGGCTATGCTACTCATTTAATCAAAAAGCTTTAACATGAGGAAATACAGGGATTCTTCTAAAGTATCCCAAAGCTTCATTGAGTCGAGGTGCAATATGAATACATCGTCGGAATTTTCAGCATTCTGGTAGTTCCGTCCTTTTTAGGAATGGGGATACTACGTA
>NZ_CAWUDI010000085.1:0-15214 GCF_963920925.1 Calothrix sp. CCY 0018
ACTGGTTTACTAATTGCTGTTACTGTACCTCATAAAGCTGCAATCTGCTGTATTTCTCACCAAATCCATATCGCGTTTCATACAATTTATAGCGCTACTTGCTATTCAAATTTAACAATACCCCAACGACGGCAGTGGGACAATATAGACATACTAGACGTGAAGTAGGATACGATATCAAGGCACATAATTAAAGTCATCGCGCTTCAACGGAGCGCGATAAGATGATTTTATTTGAGAGAAAGCGTTTAAGCTATTAATCTCAGTTATTTCAAATGAACCTTTTCGATAGCGCGGAAGCTGAGATGAGTTTTTGCGTTTTTGCGTCTTCGTACTCCTGCGTTCAATCACACTGGGGGCAACTAATCTTCCTGAAGGTTCTGTATACAGTTTTTATTATTGAAGCTTTATTTTGCGTCGCTTCATAAAGAATTGGTATAAAGAAGGTCAATCGCTGCAATTATCATTAAAAGTGAAGATAGTTTTAGGGTAATAAGTCAATGTTAGTTTTTGCTGAACAAATTAAGGAACTTATCTATGATGTAGAAATGAATGGGGGTAATCCCCTTCAGAAAATATTACCTCCATCTAGTTTACTACAAAATCTTAAGGCTTATGCTATTAGTTTCTTACAAGAAATACCTACAAAATTACCAGACTGTACAACATTTTTTTTGGAAGAGTTAAAAGATGGTTATTTTGATAAATGCATTCGCAATTGTTTTATACATTTAGCTGAAATTGGAATAACCAAACCGAAAGAAGTAGAGCGAATATTAACCATCATTGTAAAAAAAAGAGTAGAAGTTTTACTTGATGACGATGGAGGCTCGTTTAAAATTCGCCGTAATTCTCAGATGAATGTTGATGAAGCTATTGTAGATAGTCTTACATCTGTTTGGGAGGAAAATGGTTCGGACACTACTTTTCTATATAATATAGCTAAAGATAGGTTTTTAATTTCTTGGAATTACACTAGAAAATGCTGGGAAGTTACTGGTTTGGGAAGATTTATTCTAAGTTTAGAACCCATACAACTTATTATATTTATTCTTTCTATCGATTCAATTGTTAATACAAATAATTGGGATGAACGATATATTTATTTAAATATATTAAAGGAGATACATCATCAAAATAATATTTTTATCGATAGTCATATTGTATGTTGCCATGAAAAAATGTTGAAGTCTCTTGGCATTTTACGGGTATCTCTAGAAAATTCTGAATACACATTGACTCCTCTGGGAAAAGTTGTAATAGAGAGAGTTTTATCTGAAGATAATCCGATGAAGGATATTACTCAAATACTTATTGATGGGGAAAATAAAGGAATTAAATTTGAGAGTGCAGAAAAAGAATTAGAGGTTTTTAAAAATGAATTAAATTTAATACTAGATGAAAGTATAAAAAAATCCTTACAAAATGGAATAAATCTTTATGAAAGAGGAAGTTACATAGATGCACTTAAAATTTTCTTCCCGTCTATTGAAGCAGTAGCCAATCGGATGTTGTTGGAAGTAGGTGAAAATCCAGACGACCGCAAAAAGTTTTCGGGATTATCAAATAAGTTAAAAAAACTTGAAGAATTAAAGCTTATTTCACCTGACTTATCAATGTCTATAGATATAACAACTGGTCGCAATAAAGTACTGCATGGTCAATATGAGCCTCAAGAGCAAGAATATGTCTATCCTCTGTGTGTAGCAAGCATTATATATTTGCGGCGTATATTTAGTGAATATAAAAAGGTTAAACAGCTAAAAAAATAATGTTAAAACTCTTAATTTATTACGTTTCGGTTTGAAAACTTTGCATTTCCAAAGAGGAGATAGTGTGAGAATTGGCATTACACCACTATTGGCAGTATTACCCCCGTTGTCACTCTATAACTATTGAAAATTCCTTACTCAACTATAAATTCTTTTATCAGTATCCCAATTCTTTTGCTGAAAGATTACTCTTTACCCAATCTACAGGCTTCTTTACAGCTACTCTTACCATTATTGGCTGGTATGTACCGTTGTAGCCTAGCATCTGAAAAACGATACGAACAAGAATATCATGCAAATGATGAGTAATCCTAACCACATCATGGACATCATATGTTCCTAACTGAAAACCAAAATCCCCTTTATGTACTACGATTCCACGATAATTAGAAATAACACCACTCCAATGTTGCGTTCCATCAGTACGTGGATTGCTCTGATAGTAGGAATCAATAATGACTTCATCATGTAAGCCTAACTTCTTAAGTAAGTCAGTAACTGCAAGTCCAAAATCTCTGTCTTTATTGCTAGCATTAATTGTTTTATCAGCAATTTTTTTAAGTAACTTACTTTGTTGTGGATCGGTAGTGTGTTTAGCAATATCACGAATATTTTTTGCAGCAGATCGAAGAGTCTTTTTGACAAGCTCTTGATTAGTTGAATCTAATCCTAATAATAAATTTTGTGTATCTAAATTGTAGTATTTGCACAGATAATCAAAAGCACGACAGATTTTATTTAGTTTATCTTCAATGGTAAAGTTACCAGAACTGCTCTGAACTAGGTCAAATAGTACAGATCCTAATGGTTGTTTACAATAATGTGGTGAAGACTGAGCGCAAGTAAGCAAGTCGCCAGTTCCTTGATGAGTTACTTCACAAATAGTAATGTGTCCTTTAGAAAATGTTGGCTTAACAAAATTGCGATGAATGCGTTTAACAATTCCACCATTAGCATCTCTAAATTCAACCCAGGGACTTGTTACTTCAGTTCCTGTCGCAAGACTCAATAAAGATAAAAATCCGAGTGGCAAGCATGTATTAAGATTTTCAATATCTATAGATTGGCAATCTACTTCACATATCATTACTGCTGTAATTACACATTGTGATTGACCAGAATAAAGAATATCTTTACGTTTGCTGAAATCAACTAGTGGTTCAATAAAACCTAGATTATTTTTGAATGTGAAGGTTATTAAATTACTTGGGAATAAAAAATTTTTTCTTTCCGCCGAGGTTGTATTTTGCATATCATCTTGTCTTGGACGAATGCGGAGCGGATGATTATCCAACTGTAAATTTCTTTGCTGGAATTTAGAGACAAAATTGAATAGCGGCATTACCCAGTACTTAGGTACTCTTTCTTGCTTAACATCAAACTGCGACTCTAGGATATAAAAAACTACTTTACATTGATTATTCGACGAAAAGCTAATTATTGGATTATAGATAATATTTCTGGTGGTAGAGTAAATACCATCTGATGTTTCGACTATTAAACTGATGCACTTATTACTACCAAGATTTGGGGTGAACTCAATTTCTCTATTTTCTTTAATAGGTTTTTCAGCACTAAAGAATTCGAGAAGATCGAATTGAAGAGGTTGATCGGGCTTACAATTTTCTACATCCATTTCAACAGTATAATTTCCAAATTCGTCGAATCGGATTAGAACATGACCTTCTAAAATTCCTTTTGGATCTTCAAACTTTGCCTTTCCATGCCCCTGATATTCTATGTGGGTTAAAAACCAATTATGGCGTTTCTGAATCATGGGATGGTTTAACTATATTTTTAACAAATTATTAATATACTGGACAACGAGGCTGCTTAAAATCGGCTGTATAGTACAGCTTACTTTTCTTAAGGTAAAAGCAAGGTAAAACTGTAGCATAAACAAGCTACATGGTTTTATCTTCGTATAAGAAACATCTAATAGCTTGCAAGTATTCTACAGGAAATTATTCCCATTGGAGAAAATCGTCAAAAAATTGGTGATTAATTCGTATAGTAGGTTTAGGAGCGATGCTTTTCACCGTGACTGCGAAGTGATGGTTATTTTTTTTTAAGATTGATTTGTCGTAAAAAAAACCAGGATAACTTAATCCTGGCATCTTAGGCTTTTATAAAAAGTTATTCCATGTTTTCAGTCATGCGAATCATCATCTCGGTATACTCTAAAATAACATTTAGAATACATCTTTCAGATTCGCTACTTTTGGGTAGCTTTTTTAATTCACGGCTTACAACATTTCTAACTTCTAATAATTTATGGAAAGTCTTTTTCATCGTATTGACCAACTTAATTTTTACAAGTCGGCTACTCTAAAAAGCCTAATTTCTTTCCAAGCCAAAGATAGCATAATCTTGAAAAGCGTCATCAGTATTAGTACTGTAGTTAATATCTTTTTCGCGAACCTGTTCGTGATAGGAACATTTTATTAAGAAGTAAGCCCCATCGCTGCTAAATAACATAAATTCATGCTGCTTTCAGATTATATGTAAACTAGTTTTGGTGCAGTCCTATCACACATTGTTATTTCACTAATAAAAATGGGAAATATATAAGAAGTAGAATAATTATTACTAATGATTTAATATGCTAGTTCTGGTAGCTATTCTTTTTTGCACCTTATCATTGTCATTTGCCTTCAAATTTATAGTTCCTTCTATTTTAAAGAACGTAAGTAAACATACTGGTCGCAGAATTGAATTAAATCCGCTTATAGTCATATCTGTTTTTATCATAAATTCTATAATTTCATTGTGGATTTATGCTCAATTAGTTCTTATATTTTCAGGAGAATCCGAACAGGTAGGGTACAATATATATTTTATTGTTCAAAACTTTTATCCTCCTAACATATTAAAATCAATTGAATTAAGTCTTGAATATGATGTAAATTCATTTATCTTTCAAATTATTTTTCAGTCGATATTGTATTTAATAGTATATTTGAAAATAGTTAGAAAGATTATAAATAAAATCCTGACTTCACTTTTATTTATTACTTTATTACTAACATATGTGAATATACCGCTTGATATTGTTGAAGTGCATGATGAGTCGGTAAGATTAGCAAAGGCTGAACAGGAGAGAATAGCAGCAGAAGCTGTATTGAATAGAAATACCGAGACTTACTTAGAATTAAAAAAAGATGCAGGGTATTTAAGACGATATGCAGGTTGCCTTAATAGTTATAAATGGGGTGGCAGTATTACTTACCTTTCTTCGCTTAATGAATGTAAGAAAGCTGAGGATTTCTGTTTATTTGTAGAGCGTATGTATGCTGTCAAAGAAGATTATAAAGAGGACTTAAGAGGTAGTAAAAATAGATGTTATTCGGAAGGATGGTATAGTATTCGTAAGTATTCTAAAGATTTCGATTTGGAAGAGTAATATAATTGAGTTTTACAAACCTTGTACGCTAATTGATTTACCAGAAACTTAGTTTAGATTCTTGTGGTTAAGACCTCTGTATCTTCTTCAATACTTGGTGCTTTCAGCCGAGAGGATAAAATATCTACTGAAGATTACGAGATATTAGTAATAGCAGAAGAATAATGAAATCTTGATAAGTAGCTGTAGATTATTCCTGGAGTTTCGCATCGAAAACTAGACTAAAGTATGTTTGGTATCGGTAAGCAGTATGCTATGTGATTAATTTGTGTAGTGCAATTTACGTGCGTTGCTGGTTGTGACTTCTGCTCAAGGGAGGTTGCTATTTTATTAACCACCGACTCAACAGATTAAAATACCGATTTATATTGCAGACATTTTTTGCTCGTATTGCGCCCGTCCCAACCTGTTTCGAGCAGGATTCTTGCTAGGTAATGGTTCCCACAACTATTGGAAACTCAACCTTTTTTAAATCCAAGTAAGAAAAAAATCTAAATTATTCTTACGCAGGCTTGTTGAAACTCTCTCACTACGAGCTGCAACTGTAGCTTGAAAATATGGGTAGCGTTCACGCAGAGCGTGGGACTCAGCGTGGCGCGGATGCGCGTGAAATAAACGGCTCAGCCATTGTTGAACTCGCGGGCGATATTTTATGGAAGTGTTGGGAGGAAGACGGTTATATCCACACAATTTCAGCTTCTGGCACTTGCAAGTAATAAAATATCCAGCTTTGGGTTCCCACCAGGTGGGAACCCCCATCACTCTCAGTTTTCTCCGAAATGTATTTGAGCCGCGCTGGATATTTTCTGCATTCGGATCTCCCTTGTAAGAAAGCTCCCATCTCAATTGTTACACTGCCGTTTAAAAGAAGGCGGACTAAAAGAAAAATCAACTTCTCCGGCTTTGCGAATACGTCTGAATGCATATTCGCCGCTCGACAGCGCTATTTCTTTTTTAAGAATCGGGTTATCCAAGCTAGCTTGACCTTTGTAAGCAAGAACTAGGTACATTATTACAGCGGCTTCGCCTCGACTAAGTGATGCTTCGGGGTAAAATTCAAGCGGCAAGTCTAGTACAACTAAATTAGCCAGCAATGCACCGTGGAGCGGCTTTGCAAACCACTTATCTTCCATCACGCTACCATTCATAAAATAATCAGTACCGACAATTGATGGTTTTTCGCCGCTTTGCTTTTTGCGCTTATCAATTTGTGCGACTAGGTTTAGTCCACCATTTAATGATGCGATGGCTTCGGTATAAGTTAATGGCTTACTAGGCTGAAAAGTACCATTTTTATAGCCGGATATCATTCCAGTCCTCCAGGCATGAAAGGTCGCTTGGTAATATTGAAAGAGTTCGGGTGGGTTGGAACTCTCAGTTGCTCGAATGTCGGAAAATGGACAGCGCCAAGAAGGAATATCTGGACATCTCGGAACATTGGCGACTTGCTTTCCTGGTGCCGACGGACTATTTTTTAAATCAAGTATGTTCGAGGACATAGCAACCCATTCCCCTCGCGTAATTGGGCATCCCGGTCGAAAATTATTCTCAGAAACTTTTAAATAAGAAATAGAACGTGGATTATTTCCAGCCATCCAGTTGATGACATGGCGGCTCCAGTGATTCGCAATATCATTAAAGGTATCGGGTTTATAATTAGTTTCTGCTGTCTCTTCTACAGGTTCATCCGCATATGCGTTCTGTATAGGTTGCGATAATATCGTCAAAAGAGAGACAGTCAACACAGAACTCATTGTCAGTTTCGAGCTTGACATTATTACTCCGTACAGTTCAACTTAATTTTCGAGCTTGGTCGCCCTAGCGCAATTCGTGAATTTATAAAGATGTTTAACAGTTTTACCTATATATTGCACTCTGCAATATGGGTAGCTTTGTTTAAATCGAGATGCGGATAAAACGAATTAAAAAGTAAAATATATAACTCAACCCAGTTGTATTACAGCACCTAACGGCGCTAAAATCTGGCTTAATTAGAAGCAATTTTTATTACAACTGCTTTCATACAACTCGTGACGAAAACCCACATTATCGCTTTATTTAACCAGTCCGGAGGAGTGGGTAAAACAAGTTTAACGATGAACTTGGGCTACCACCTTGCCCAACAAAAGAAAAATCGCGTCCTACTTATTGATATGGACCCGCAAGCATCTTTAACGACGTTTATGGGTCTTGAGCCGGAAAATCTTACTCAAACTATATATGAAGCAGTGGTAGGAGAAGAAGATTTACCCGTGTATCCGGAACTTCTTCACGGTATGTCCTTTACTCCTGCTAACATTAATCTCTCGGCTGCCGAACTCGAACTGGTAGCAGCACTAATGCGCGAGATGCGACTGAAAAATGCACTTACTCCCGTACTTGACAAATACGATTATATTCTTATTGACTGTCCCCCATCTCTCGGTATTTTAAGCGTTGTTAGTTTAGTTGCAGCTACTCACGTTTTAGTTCCAATCCAGTGCCAGTTCAAATCATTTCAAGGAACCGATTTGTTACTCAAAACAGTCGCTTCACTGAGAAAAGGTGCAAATACTTCTTTGGCGATTGCTGGCTTTATTCCTACAATGTATGATGCCCGTACCGCTCAAGAAAGTCGGACGTATGAGGCAATTAAAGAACAATTATCACCCCTGGCTACAGTTTTTGACCCCATACCCAAAACAATCGCCTTTGCCGATGCTAGTGAAGCTCGTTTACCTTTAGCTATAACGAATCCCAAACATCCGGCAGTTAGGGTAATGAAAAAAATTACTTCTGGTTTAGAGCAACTACCATGAATAAAATAACCAAGAAAAAACAACCCTACACCAGTAAACTCCAAGGTGTCGCCGCTTTACTTGGAGAAGGGGAGAAGAGCGAAGATAGCGAAAATCACTTCGACACGCCGTCGAGCATAGCTATGGAGCGAATCAAATTACCCTCGTCCCAGCCCCGCCGTTATTTTGACACGCAAAGACTAGAAGAACTATCAGCATCAATAAAAGAACTGGGAATTCTCGAACCTCTGTTAGTTCGTCCTTTACCTTCTAATAATTACGAACTAGTTGCTGGGGAACGTCGTTTCAAAGCCGCGACTATGGCGGGACTAACCGAAGTACCTGTAATCGTCCGCGAGATGGACGATACCATTACCCACAAAGTACGCTTAGTCGAAAACCTGCAACGAGAAGACCTCAACCCCTTAGAAGAAACCGAGGGGATTTTGGAACTGTTAGCAATACGCTTGGATACAAGCCAAGACGAAGCCATAAAACTACTACAAAAAATGGAAAATGAAGCTAAGGGAAAAATTACCCCTAACGTTATGGGTAATTCCCAAGGCTTGATTATTGAAGAGTTATTCGCATCGTTAGGAAGAATGAAGTGGGATTCGTTTGTTAAAAATCGCCTACCCCTACTCAAGTTACCTCCTTCGGTGTTAGAAGTACTGCGACAAGGGAAATTGGAGTATACCAAAGCGCGGGCGATCGCCAAGGTAAAAAACGAACAAACCCGGAAAGAACTTTTAGAAGCAGCTATCAAACAGAATTTATCGCTCAACGAAATCAAGCTCCTAATTAAAGATATTGGTCAAGAAAGCTCAGTAACACCATCACTATCGCAACGTGCTGATGATACTTTCCGGCGTTTAAAGCAATCTAAAGTATGGGATGAGCCGAAGAAAAAAGCAAAGATAGAAAAGTTGCTGGCACAAATGGAAGCACTAATGGGATAGCAACGCCCGTATGCATCTTCGTACCTATAAAAAATCAGCAGCATCCGGCTTTGTCCAGAAAACTGCTGATAGAATGGTGTGTATGGTTAAGCGTGCAATAAGAAAATAAATTTACATATAAAAGTGAATTTTTAATTTAAGCACCTCGCAAACTGGCGAAGCCAAAGGTGACGTTAAACTCTTCACACCAAATAGCTACAGATTTGAAATCTTTCAAATCAAAGTTAGCTGGAATTTCATAACGTTGAGCGCCATCGAAGCGTTGTAAGTTAGCCAAAGTTACGTAATTTTTTTCTTGTAAGTTAACGGGTACAGTTGAATTGCGGTGGAGAACAACTCTTACTTTCGGTCCGCGTGCTGTAGTGAATCCTTTACTGAATTCCAAATAACGCTTACCGTTAACTTTAACAATTTTAGCAGTACCGTTGGTGGGGTGGTCTTGTTCGGTAGTAATAAATCTACCTGATGCGATCAATGACTGAGATTTTGCTGCAACTCTAATACTTTGTACCGCTCTTTGAGCTTGGGCTGGTTGAGCATTAAGTGCTAGTTGTCCGACGCTACCGAATAATACGATTGATGCAATTCCGAAGCCAGCTAATTTGTTAAGTTTCATTTGTCGTTACCTCTTGTTGTTTGTTTTCCTGTCCTTAATTACTAATATCGGGGATGAAGCTGAGGTAGTAGTGAATGGTAACTGAGGTAAGGGTAAGAGTTATCTGAGAAAACTGAGAAGGTAAAATTTTAGTTGTAGATGTTTCTAAATTTATTTCTCTAACAAAGCTTTAACCTTCCGCACAGTATTGACTGAAGCACCCGCTTTCTGAGCTGCTTTTCTCAGCGATAATCCTTCATTTAATGCTGCTACAACACGCTGCGATGATGGTTTAGTTAAAAATTCCGATGTCCTTTCCGAACCCACGGGACGACCAATATGAGTACCCCAATATGCAGCTCGTTGCATCCCCGTTTTTATTGCTACTGAACGGCGTTCTTCTCTTGAAAGTTCTTCCAGAAGTTCTTCAACTACACTCGGTTTACCTGCTAAAATATCGGATTCAATAGAAGACAGTACCTTCTTCTTCATTCTCCGTAAATCGGTCAGCGCTCTTTTAGCTTCCTGCTGGTCTGCAAATTTATAGTATTCAGTAAGGCTGCCAATGGGATAATTATGTGGGGAATACCTATACTTAAAATATTTTTCAACATTCCCCCGATGCGGTCTTTGAAATAATATTTTAATAGAACAGGATTGGAAGTGTTTGAGTAAATCGTGCTTTACCTCTGCTACTCGTTCGGTAACATCACGAGTGGTAATTCCAATTTTGTAAAATGTCTCTTCAAGTGCATCAATTTGGAGGTAGTATAGAGTATTAGATAAAATTTTCTTTAACTCAGCCCGAAATATCTGCAAGTCGCTGAAGCATTCATTAAAATTTGATTCCCCGTCTAAAAACGCAACCCGAGTTTTTTTATCCAATTCCTGCAATTTCTCTTCAATCAAAGGTTCTTGCACCTGGTTAAACAACATTAAAGATAAAGCACCTACCGGAATTTTACCCAGCTTTGTAAACTCATAGGAACCTCTAAGACGGTAATCGTTATATTTCAACAACTCCTTTTTAATGAAAACTGATTTAATCTCGCTTTCATAAATTCCTTTATCAATACATCCGTACTTGTCCCAAAGTTGTTTCAAGTGTTCCAACTCTTTACCAGTCAGCGATATATTGAAGCTATCATACAAAGGTAGGTTGGGCGCTTCACGGTTTTTACTAGCTACTTCTCGACAAGTTTCCCCATCATGAGCAAAGTGATGTTCTTTTATGCGTCCCTTCTTAGCTGTAAGTTTACCACCGCAGTACGGGCACCTTAACTGGGTTTTACCCCTGGGGGAATCTTCAATCGGAACAAGGTTATTGTCTTGATTAACGCCGTATCTGAGCCACATAGAGCGCATCCTTTATTTGACACACCCCACAATTATATTTTGCTTTGTGACTTAAATATTATTACTTAAAAGCGATTCTTTAGCTCGTTCCGATAGTGGTTTATCATCACCTTCCACAGCCCAAAAATCGGGGCCTGGGAAAGCGCCAGCACCAATTGGAGCGTTATATAGTTGACAAATAGTTCTACACAGGGAGCTTAAAGAATAGATTTGCTCGTCGAAGTCCCATTTGAATTTTTGGGAAGTCTTCTCAAATGTGGCATATTTGGCTTTTTCTTCAATATCTTTAAAATCTAATTCGGATTTAGGGGAACGTATCAGTTGAACTCTTCTACCATCAGTGAGAATATTATTATCTATTAAGGTTTTGATGCTTTTTTCTCGGCGCTGTTTGTTGGATGCTTCTCTTACTGCTTGATTGGTTTTTTCTCTTATTTTAATTTGATAATCTTCTGCTGAAGGTAAGGGAATTATTTGTTCTATATTCAGGAATTCGGAATCGTTAATGTTGTAAAGATTTACTTGCATACAACGGATATCAATTCCGGCTTCATTGAGCCATAAAACTGTTGTGGTGATTTCTTGTGAGAAGCTAGGAGCAATTAAGATGATGCGGGGAGTATTACTAATCAATCCTTCTTCTTCTACTTCTAAACCCAAGAATTTATTAATATCTGAACGTGCATTACTGGAGTCGAGTCCTAGTTTGAGAAGAAACTGTTCGTGGGCGTGGATTACGTCTTCCAAGTCCATTGCTGATATCATTGCTGCGTAGCGCAGGGCTTGCAATTCCATATGTCCGCCGTCTTCTACTCGCTTTAATTCAATAACAACTAAGTTAGCTTCTTCGTCTAAAGCGAGTAAATCTATTCTGCGGGAACTGTTTTCCCAGTTGGTGAATTCTTCTGAGATAATGAATAAGTTTGGGTCGATGGATTGAGGATTGTCTCTAAATAAAGGTTGTAGGTGTTCTCGTTCTAGCCATTGTGAGTTAGTGAAGGTTTTAGGTTTTATAAGCTGTAATTTTTTATTTGCTGTATCTACTTGGTAAAAGGGCATAATGCATAATAATATTTTTACCGCTTAAAGATTATCATTAAATTTACCCAATAATGTTTAAATTGCTCAATCAAATGCTTCGTTGGTTTTATATGCATTTGGTGAAGGGTTCTGTATTTAGGATTAAATCAAAAATGACTCAAGACAACAAGTCAATTAACAGCCATATTGAAGAGTACTTGGATTACTACTGTAGTTTATCTCATGCTCCTGGATTCGCCGTTTTATTAAAAGGACAATGGGGATGTGGAAAAACATGGTTTATCGAAAAGTACCGCGAGAAGTTAAAAAAGAATAATCAAAAATGCTTGTATGTCAGCCTTTATGGGATGACTAGTTTTTCTGAAATAGAAGATGCTTTTTTTCAGCAGTTGCATCCCGTATTGTCATCAAAGGGAATGGCATTAACTGGAAAAATTTTTAAAGGATTTTTAAAAGGAACATTAAAAATTGATTTAAATAATGATAGCAATAATGATGGGACATGGAATATTGGTATTCCAGATATAAACCTTCCTGAATATCTTAAAAATACTGATAAAAGTATTTTGATATTTGATGATTTAGAACGTTGTCAAATAGATATTAGTAATTTATTAGGTTATATTAATTACTTTGTAGAGCATGATGATTTAAAAGTAATTATCATTGCTAATGAAGATGAATTGTTAAAACCAGATATTAATAATTCCGGTGGTGATAATTCCGGTAAAGATAATTCCAGTACTAGCTATAAAGTTATTAAAGAAAAGTTAATTGGTAAAACTTTTGGCGTATCGCTGGATTTTGAAGGAGCATTAGAAAGTTTTATCGCTATAGTAGATAATTCAGATGTTAGACAGTTTTTATCCGATAATATTGAATTAATAGAAAACTTATATAAAAAAGCAGAGTTTGAAAATTTAAGATGTTTAAGACAGATTATATTAGATTTTGACAGAATCTATAAAGTTTTACCAGAAAAAGCGACAAGTAAGGTAGAGATACTTCAAGAAATTTTGAAAGTGCTTATGGCTTTTTCTATTGAAATTAAACGTGGAAATATGCTTGCGACAGATATTAGCAAATTAGAGTATGGACGTATAAGTGAATATATGCTGAGGAAAACATTTGGTGTGCCTCAAGCATCTAGTTCAGTAGTTAAGGAAAATATAATTGAAGAGAATAATAAAGAAGAAAGCCCACTTGCAAAAATTGTTAATACATACCCCGAACTTGATTTACCCGAGCCATTTTTAGGTAAGGTATGGTGGCAAACATTTTTTGATAAAGGTATTTTAGATACGCAGGAACTAGAAACATCACTATCAACTAGTAAATATTTTCAAGATGAAAACACCCCTAATTGGGTTAAACTATGGCACTTTGCATATTTAACTGACGATGAATTTGATAATTTACTTAAAAAAGTAGAATCAGAATATGCTGATAGACAATTTATTGAACTTGGAATTATTAAGCATATTGCGGGACTTTTCTTAATGTTCTCCGATGTTGGGGTATATCATAAAAGTAAAAAAGAAATTTTTGAAGAGGCAAAACTTTATATTGATTATTTGAAGGATAATAAAACAATTAATATTCCTGAGTCACAATATACTTCTATTGGATATATAATCGGAGGAGGTTATAATGGGCTTGGTTATCAGGGGAAAGAGATTCAAGAATTTAAAGAATTATGCTCTTACATTAAAGAAGTTCAAGAGTTAGCAAAGGTTGAAAGTATGCCTGGTGCTGCTCAAGATTTAGTAAATATCATGCAGGATGATGTATGGAAGTTTTATACAATGATTTGTATAAGTAATTCGCAAGAACAAAAATATTCTAAAATTCCAATATTAAAATATATAGAACCATCTGTTTTTGTAGAAAAACTCTTAAGCATGAAGTTTGACGACAAACAATGTGTTGGTGGGGCATTAACTGAACGATACAAATTTAGTAATACTAATGAAAAATTGCTTTCAGAATTAGATTGGCTACAATCTATAAGAGATTTATTGCTAAAAGAAGCTGATACTAGAAAGGGTAAAATAAGCGGATATCGTTTAGAATTACTAACAAAAGAATATTTCAATCAAGCAATTGAAAAGCTTGAAAAAAAAGCGCAGGGGTGAAATAAATTTCCTACTCCTCCATCCCCGGTAACTCTAGTTGAATTGCTTCTTCTGGTTGCTGCGGTGCTTTTTTACTCCGGGGTTTGGTAGTTTTACCTTTAGATTTTTTAGCAGCTTTGGTTTGCTGTTGAAGTTTTTCTCTTTCTGCGCGGATGCGTTCTAATAAGATGGATGCGGGTTCGTCGTTGGGGTTTTGGGGTACGAGTTCTCCGCGAAAGGCTTTGGCGAGAATTGATTGATTTAATAAGTCAAGATTGGTTTTGGTTTCTTGGTATTGTTGTTCGATAGTGTCAGCGGCTTTGAAAAAAGATTGTATTTGACGGACAATTTCTTTTTGTTCTGCAACTGGGGGGAGAAGAATAGGTGTGTTCATTACAATCTTTTGATTGATTTTTGGCATATTACCAGCTGTACCAGTTGCATTATTTTTAAAATATTCGCAATTTTTTATATTAGATAATGCATATGTAATAAATTCAGAAGTAGCTTTTTCTTCCAAAACTTGAATTTTCATCATCAAGTCAGGATACATAAATTCTCTAAAATCACCAGTATAAATTGCTGAAGTTCCTACATAATCTATTGTGTTGCTGCGTTGAATTAAAATATCTCCTGGTTCAAGCCATAAGTAAGATTTTTCATCAATATTTTGTATCCCCTCAAAATTTCGGGGTAGGGATTATTGAGGCATCCATGAGCAACCAAAAGGATTGGAAGAAGATTTCTTCTGAATAATTGTCCCCAAAGGTAGAATATTTCCAATTAGAGAAATGCGATCGCTAATATACTCAAAAAAGCTGATACCCAACTTGCGAGTGGTGTCAACAAGGGACATAAAAATATCCCAAGCCTTTGTACCTTGTTCTGTCTGGGTTGCGTAACTAATGTTACGCCGTTGTACCATAGTTCTAGCAGCGAGTTCGGCAGGGTTGTTATGTAATGGCAATTCTGGATGCTCCAAAACCAGTAGCAACTCCGAAACTTTTAAAGCAGTTAATCGTTTTCGTTCATCCAACTGCTCGTAACCAGTTTTTTCAGTAAAAAGCGAAACAAATTCCATTTCTAGCTCGTAAGCTTTTTCCTGTGTAGGAGAATCTCGGTAAGCCAATAATTTTCGGTAATACAGCAGATTGCAGTTTTATGAGGTACAGTAACAGCAATTAGTAAACCAGTTTT
>NZ_CAWUDI010000086.1:0-13862 GCF_963920925.1 Calothrix sp. CCY 0018
AGTGTTGCAGCGATTTCTTGCTCATAATTTAGCATACTATGTAATGAAGAGCCAACAATATTGAGTTTAAAGATGCATTGTAGTCATTTATCAAAATTTCTAAAGCATCATTTGTGATTAAATCACCGTCTGGAAAGTCGTACTTTTTTTCTTCTTCAAGCACTGGTAGAATGTATAATTGCTGTTCTTCAGGTAATGCAAAAAATGTTATGATAACTACTTTAGAAGCTAATATATCGTTTACTTATTTGCTTAATCTTAACATAATATTAATTTTTGATTTTATTCTTAATTACTATCAGATATTTCAACCTCACCAGATTTATTCGATTTCCAAGCTTTTTTAAAGTTTTGAAATAACATTGCTCCACCCGTAATTAACATCCATAGTAAACCCAAGCCGTTGAGTAATACATAAACTGGTTCTAAGGTTTTTCCTAAATATTCACCTTCATGTAAAACCATCAAAAAATGAACTTGATTCCGAGATAGTCCGAACCAATCTTTAGAAATCCGATAAATAACTCCTGTAGACACCGTGATTAATAATGGGAGTATGACAATTGGAGCAATGGTGAGATGTAATTTTCTTAATAGCTGCTTCTTCATGATTTTATTTAACTGATAATAAGCTTTAATTTTCTGCTCTAAAATATTAATTCACTATCAACTCCTCAATAAATTTTCGATAAAACTGTTCGTGAGAACCCTCGAAATTATCCATCCCTTGTTTTGTTAAATACCCTGCTTTACCAGTGTGGGGATTTTTCACGTAGCTATAAATCCATTTTGAACGTTTGGGATTTTCGCTCCAGGTAATATTAAACGTCGCATATTTCGGGAAAAACACCATCTCTGCGTAAGCGTCTATATTATCGTGAATCCACCATGCCAATGCCGTCCAATCTTCAGTTTTTGTGTAGTAAGGTAAAAATGAATTGACAATAATACAGGCTGTTGCTCCCGTATACCCATCTTTATCTTTTACATCCCAGATGTGTTTGGCATAATTTGATTCATTGCTCGCACAGTTGTATTGATTTTTATTTTCTGCTCCTTTTGCGTTAACCGCTTGCGAACGGTATGCTGAACGAATGCTGATTCTACCGAGAGCGTCTTGAATTGGCTCAAGTAGGTTTTTGCAGAGATTGGTACCGGATTTTACAGCTAAATCAACATCGTCGGGAATATTCGGTATAGCTTCGATTTGAGAAATTTCCGAATACAAAAATTATCGCATGAAAAAATTTTTAGATAGTTGGATTCTTCCTAATTCTTCCAAAGCTTTAACAGTTTGCGGTTTTCTCATAATTAAAATAATTGCATTTTATAAAGTTTTTACCATTAAGGCTTATTTTATCCGTAATTTAACGATTCCTTTTGTATTCTAAAATGACTAGCTGATAATAGTTAATTTTTCCGACATCATATACATAAAACATAAAATCATGACAAAAATTAGCGAGAAGTCACATTCAAAATTTGGAAGAAAGTTAATTTTACAAGTCACTCCACTTGTCGCTACCTCGCTGTTAGCAAGTTCACCTAGTTTAGCTGCAACTTTTGCTGGTTCCTTTGGGGAGTTAACTTTTACAAATTTTAATCGGGAAAACACAGCATTTGAAGCGATTAATGATGCTAATGCTTCAGCTGAATCTAAATCCGATGATAGCGTAGCAGATTTTAATAACTTTTCTAGAACTAATGCTGAACCAACTCCTTTAGATATATCTAATGTTGCAGATAGTTTAGTATTTGGTGAGGGTTCAAGTTACGTTGCTTTTGCGGAAACCATGCCCAGATTTTTTGCCAATTTTGATTTAAGTCGCAACGATACTTTATCATTTGACTTTACAACTATTCTTGATTTGGAGGCTTCTGTAGATAAACCAGGAGTTGAAACTGCGAGTGCTGCTGCGGATATTGCTTTTTATCTTTTAGATACAACTGGTATTTCTCCAGAAAATCGGTTTGATTTTCTCAACACAACACAATTAGATCCCTCGCAGATTAGCCAAAATAACATATTAGAATTTTTTACCCTGGCAGCAAATATTGATGCTTTAGGTAAAGTTGATTTTTTTAATAATACCAAGAGTCCAAATATTAATCTTACCAGTGATTTGAGTTATTCTAATATCGAAGTTAACGATTTGGGTAGAAGTCGAGCAATTAGCACTTCTCTTTTTGAGGGTTCTGTAGAAAGGTATTTTGAACGAGATATAAATGTAACTTTGTTAGCTTTTAAAAATACAAAATCTAATGTTAAAGTTCCCGAATCTGAAACTAGTCTATGGTCGCTTTTATTTGCGGGATTGATGACTTTAGCTACTAAAATAATAAATCAGGCTAAGAAAAAGCCTTCTTAATAAATGTTGGGTTACGGCATATTATCATTGGTTCTTTACTATTCAAATTTTTTCGAGCCTTCACCCAATCTACAACCTAACCCCCTAACCCCCTTCCCTATGAGGGAAGTGGGAAAATTAAGCCTCTTTCCTCGCAGGAGAGAGGTTTGGAGAGAGGTTCTATCTAATGTCCAATCCCCTATGCCTCATCCCCAACCACACGCCCATAATCTAATTTAATCAATCGATCGCACTGATCAAAATAGCGCTCATCATGACTTATCGCAATCACAGTTTTACCGCGCTGTTTTAATTCTGGCAGCAGTTTATTATAAAATATTTCTTTAAATACGGGGTCTTGATCGGAAGCCCATTCATCAAATACGTAAATCGGACGATTTTCTAAATAAGCTGTCAGTAAAGCCAAACGTTTACGCTGCCCCTGAGATAAATTTATGGTTGATAAAATACCATCTTTTACGGTTACTTTTCTTTCTAATTCTAGTTTCGTTAAATAATCTTGTATTTCTGTTTCGCGGTTTTCTTCTATTCCCAGCAAACGCTCAAATAAATAGAAATCATAAAACACAACTGAAAATTGCTGACGATACCATTCGCGGTTATCATCTGTGACGGGAAGATTATTAAATAAAATCTTACCGCGATCGGGAACGTATAAACCAGTAATTAACTTAGCTAAAGTTGATTTACCGCTACCGTTACCACCGACAATAAAGACTAATTCTCCTGGCTCAAATTTAAGATTAATATTATCTAAAGTAAACTGATGTTCTTCGCTATCTCCACCATAAGCATGATTTACATTAACTAATTCTAAACTTGTCCAGTTAGATTCAAAATCCGAACCAGTAGGAAAGTTCGGTTCGGTAACTTTTTCCGAAAGAGATATTCCTAAAGACTCTATTTTATTTAAAGCGATATTTGCTTGGGCAATCTGGGGTAAAGAATTTACTACCTCAGCTATGGGGTTAATCAAATATAAAATAGCTAGTGCATAGCTGGATATAGTCGCCGCAGAAACCGTATTGAATTGAGGGAAAACAAATAATATTAATCCTATGGGGACAAAAAATAATACTGTTCCCAAAGAGCCAGCAAAAGCAAAAGCTGTTATACTGCTGATGCGATATTGCTTATATTTACTAGCAGTTGTTTGTAAATCCTCTTTAATAAAAGCAATTCTTCTTTGACGGTGCAATTTTAATTCTTTTGCTCCTTCTGTAACCGTGCGAATATGTCCAAATAAAATATCCTGAACTTGACGAGCGTTTTCTAAATCTTTAATCCCTGGTTTTTGTAGAGATGTGTAGAGATAAAAACCTGCTAGAATACAGCCGAATACGATAGAAAATAGTAGCGGAGAGAGCCAGAATAGATAAAGAAAAATTCCCAAGGCGATCGCAATATTGACTATCACGATCGATAGCTGAACTGAAGCCGAAGAAATAGCAGCGATATCATCTGTCAAAGTTGCTAATAGCTTTGGTGTACCTAAAGTTTCCAAATGCTGCAAAGGACAATTTAAGATACGTTGAGTCATTTCAAAGCGTAAATCGTAAATAACTCCTTGAGCCAAACGATTTATCAGTACCCAACTTATAAACTGAAAAATCCATAAGCTAAGGCAGAGACAAACGAACAGCGCAATTAACCAAATTGGTGGGTTTTGCAAATTGGCGATTGCATAATTGATAACGGCGATAATACCCGCACCACTAGCACCGCTAAGCAAACTAAATATTGCTGCTAAAAAGAAGTTTTTGCTTGAGTTTTTGAGCAGAAGACGGATTATTTTCATTAAATTTCCCTTAATCTCGGAATCAATTGAGCTAAATTACAAGGACGATTGCGAGAATCAAGCTGTTCTTTAATAATCTCCCATCCGGTTTGACAAGCACCAGAAGAACCCGGTAAACAAAAGATATAGGTACCGTTTGCAACACCAGCCAAACAGCGGGATTGAATTGTAGAAGTTTTAATTTCTTGATAGGAAATCATTCTAAATATCTCACCAAAGCCTTCAATTTCTTTATCTAATAAAGGTTTAATTGCTTCTGGTGTGCCGTCACGCCCTGTAACTCCCGTACCGCCAGTTGTTAAAATTACTTGAACAAATTCATCAGCAATCCAGCGAGATACGGCTGCACGAATTTGATAAATGTCATCAGGAATGATTACTTTTTCTGCTAATTTATGATCTGAATAAGTTAAGTTATCAACTAATATTTTGCCCGATTTATCATCAGCTTCCGTGCGGGTGTCGGAAACAGTCATCACAGCTATTTTTAAAGGAATTAAAGATTCGTTGTTATTCATTTATAAAATGTTGGGTTACTACTTTAAATGTAAAACCTCACCCTCAATCCCTCTCCTTACTAAGGAGAGGGAAGCCAGAGGCAGGGTGAGGTTTTCTGTTTCTTACAATCATCTAAATTTTATATTCTTTCTTGAAAGTTGGGAAAGTTTAGTTATCCCCATCAGTTTCATATCTCTTTCTATTTCGTTTTTCATATTATAAATAGCTTTTTCAACTCCCAATTGCCCTCCAGCAGCTAATGCATACAAATACCATCTTCCACCAGAGCAAGCTTTTGCACCAACTGAAAGCGCTTTGAGAACATGGGTTCCTCTTCTGATGCCACCATCGCAAATTACATCAATTTTATCTCCTACAGTATCTACTATTTCTGCTAACTGCTCGAAAGGAGAAATACAACCGTCTAATTGTCTGCCGCCGTGATTGGAAACCATTATGGCATCGGCTCCGATATCAACTGCTCTTTTGGCATCTTCAACGCTCATCACACCTTTGAGACAAAACTTTTTACCCCATTTATTTCTAATCTCTTCGGCATCTTTCCAATCCATTGATTGATCCAGCATAGTGCTTAAATAATCACCTACCGATACTGCTACATTGCTTCCTTTATTAATATGCTGTTCTAATTGTGGTAAGCTGAATGGTTGGCGTAAAAGATAATTTAACGACCAATTTGGATGTAGAGCAAAGCTAATTAAACTCTTCGGTGTGAGTTTTGGAGGTGTAGTAAATCCCGTCCATAAATCTCTTTCTCTGTTTCCTCCAGTAATTGTATCAACGGTTAAGGCGATCGCCTCAAAGTTTGCTTCTCTACACATTTCTATCATCGCATTATTCAGACCTTTATCTTCACTCTAGTATTAATTGTATTGGCGAATTTCTAAAACTAGTTGATTAAACAGCATTTTACACGCTCTGACCGATATACGCGAACGCACAAGCCTAGCAGGTCTACCACCTGCTTTTTCTTTATCTAAAATTGCCCCTAGCTTTTGAGTAATTTCATTTGTTCTATATTTTGTTGGTTCAACGTGTGTAAAAACCCATAGCCATATAGCTCTACGACACAACGCGCTACCGACAACCTTCTTTTTTTTCTTATCACCACTAGATTCTTCAGTAGGTGCGAGTCCTAATACTTTTTGAAATCTACGCTCTGACAATCTACGTTTTGATTGCTTTTTAGGATTATTTTTTGATCTGTGAAATTCGACTATTGGGGTTCCATCTTCATTTAAAAAGTTGCTTAAAGGGTATATTTGGCTGAGGATTAAAGCTTGTGTCCGGATTCCAAAACCGAAAATATTAAATGCTTTAATATAAGCAAGATATTTTGAACTATCCAAAATTTCTTTTATATTGTTTTCGATTTCGTATTCCTCACGCTGGAGGTCACATATTCGTTGGGCGTGCCTTTTTACTGTATTAGTAAGTCCCAAGCCAACAGAATTAAGATATTTAATATCGTATTTTTTACTCGTCCTTTCGCCAGCTAACCACCCCCAAAGAAGCGGAACATCACCCGATCGACTACGAGCAGATCGAGATAATGCAACTTCTGGGAACTGCCATGCTAAATCCTGCCTAAGCCTATTAATGATGGGACTTTGCACGCGATTTAAGTGATGCAATCTTAGTATCAGTTCTCTCAACTTTGAAGTGGTTGCATCACGTATTTTTAAATATCTGTTAGTAGATGTGTAGTCAAAAGCGTAACAAGCCAAGGCCAAAGCATCAGCGTTATCATCTTTGTCAGGTAATCTTAAATGGGATTCTCGATATTTTCTTAATTCGCTATGCCCAACAAACTTTATTGTTACGCCATTTTCGCTTAAAATACTTACCCACAATTTACTGTAATTAGTGCCTGTAGGCTCAATTAGCGCTACGTCAGACTTTAGCTCTAAAATACTTTTAATTCCCGAAGCATCAGCATTAAAAGTTTTAAAATCATATTTGTAATAAAATTGTCTTGGTTCCGATGGCTTTTGTTCAAGTAGACATACAGAAACGGAGCGTTTAGAAACATCCACTCCTAACACCCTAGTCAATCTATTCTCCTTTTTTTGTTGTTTGTAGTGATACTACGAATCACCCAAAAGCCGTTAAGCTTATTTCACTCTTAAGGTAAAAAGATTGTGCAGCAACACAACCTTTTTTAGCGGTAGCCGAGCTTACGAAGATAAAAAAGCTAAGCTTAATTTATGACTAAAGCCCTGAACTACCTACGGAACCTAATCCGCGACGCGGGACAATCCCGCGTTTCGTCTTTACGACTCGTCAGGCGGGTTAACGATCAAAACCACGTTTTTTTGATCGTTGTCAGTTAACGTTTTCCTTTTGATATTGATTCCAGTGTTCTTGTAAAATTTCTTTTAAAGTAAATAAAAAGTTAGTTAAGCCAATCTTTTCGTCTACTTGATTTAATTCCTTTAATGTTTCATAGGTTGTGTCTTCGTCCCAATGAAACCAAAAACCAATTTTTTTATTCATTTTAGAAACCTCCTTGGATTATTTAAAAAACTATCTAGCTTTCCTTCAGCAACATCCTTGACCGTAGCTATTATTATTTCAGGTTCGTTACTTACTACTTCTACACGTCCTGTGATGCCTCGCTCTCTAAGTATTTCTTGAACGTCATCACTATTCATAGCGCGGTTAAAATCTTCATAATCTCGCTTGTAGCAAGGGACAATAAAAACTTTTACGCATGAATCAGCGTGTACTAAGTGGCTTAAGATGTACTGCTTTGCTTGCTCAATTGGTGTTTTCATTTAATAAATCATCCTTTAGTTCTAAAACGCCTGAATCCCCTTGATGTTTAATCAACTTTTCAATAACAATCTCTAGCTGTTGTTCAGTTAGTTCGTGTGCATGACGATTAGCATGATATGCAAGCTGACGGGTAATTTCTTGCATATCGCATCCACTGCATATTGAATAACTTTTGAGTGCTAATCCTAAACAATGACTTGTTGACACTAGCGCTCGTTTGTGAACAAGTACATAGTCAGATTCATTGTTAGAAACTTTGTAAGATAACGGTTTATTCATTATTTGTTACATCGAAAAAATGTTCTTCAAGTATTACTCCTCAGTCAACGCACTAATCAAACGACTACAATTAGCTACCTTCATTGAAGCTTCTACAAGCATGGGAAAAATATTTTCATTGAATTGCTTATCCAAGTTTTCTTTCTCTCCCATTTGTCTTTCTATCTCAACTTGTAATTCTATTGCCTCATGTAGCAGTTCCCACGCTTGTGCATAATCCCACTCCGGATCGGGTTGAGCAATACTTGAATCAATTTCGTCTTTCATGTTTGTAAGTTATATTTGGTCAAAAGTCGGATAGATGCACTCCAATGATTTACCTACCTAGTCCGTTTGGTCATGGGCGGACGCGGGTAGATCAAACACGATTTCCATCCGAGATGGAGACGATATACGATGCAATCGAAGATGCTCTTCGGCATCTCCACGCTTACGAAAGCGTCCGATGCAAACTGGATGTCCCGAAGGAAGCCATCGGAAAATTGCCCACGGCGATAATGCAGTACGGTGACTGTTTGTCATTTTTGCTAAATTGATTAATTCATGGTTAAGGACGCGCTAGCTAGTAGATGGCTAGCGTTTTTATTACGTTTATCTGTTGGCTAGTAGAGGTTGTTTCGTTAGGCGTTTTCTTCAAAATTTTTCGGTAAGTGGCGATCGCGATTATTGAAGGCTTTTTATAAATTCGTGGAAACAATTCAGCGGGAATTCAAGCTGAACGTATTTTCGGTAATTGTTGTCCTCGTAGTGGATGTACTTTTTTTCTACTTTGACTCTGTAATTATTTAACCCCTCGTATTCACACATCTCTGGACTAAGACCCTCTAGAAATTCTGTAAAAGCATCAATGCTTTTACGGCTACCAGTCAAACGTATTTCTAAATTCGCCATACACTCCCATAACTAACGGTTTACTCGCAACTTCCCTAGCTAGCTTTCTTTTCCTTGTGGGTGGCAGGCTGCTATTTCTGCCGCTTTGGGAAGATGGACTTTTCTCTACCTGATTATCTTATATAAGATAGCGGTTTATGTCTAGTATCTTATATAATAAATTCTATATAAAATCCTGTTATCTTATATAGGAAGACAATAATGGTTGCCAATAATGCCGAAGTCGAAGCATCGAGAATACGGGGAGATAAAATCGCAAGTGAATATGGGATTGACTCCGACCGGACTAGAGGGTCTGGACAACTTGGCTCAAAAGCTAGAGGTGAGTCGATCGCAGCTGGTCGAAATGATTGGTCGTGGCGAGATTTCATTAACTCATATGGACAAGCGAATATTGGGGGAATCCTTAATCGGCTGATTCAAAATACAAAACAACAAATAAAAGAATCTGAAGAAAGAACAGCCGATTTAAAACAACAGTTAGCAGGACTTCAGCAAATATCCAGCGAGTTTTTTCAAGATGACTCAGAATAAACCGTTCTATGAATTCATGGAGCGGTTTTAATTTGCAAAAAAATAACCAAAAAGTTGCGTGTGTGATTAATAACGTACAGCAACTAGATGGTTTAAATACTTTAATTTATTACTAACTATCATGACACAAAACAGAAATAAATCAATCACCCACTGGACGTACAAACACGACGAATACTGTTTGGAGAACGAAGTATTCACGGCGGCGAAATTACTCTGGCAATGGCTATTAAAGAAAGGGCTTATAGGTGAATGCGAGCCGAACCTCAAACACTTTAATAAGTGGGTAGGTAAATTTAGGGCTAGAGGTGAATATTGCAGAAATCAACTAAAGAGTGCTTTTAAGAAACTCATAGACTGTAGAGCCATCAACGTTGTCAAGAAGTATACATGGTTTGAAGCAAAGATTGTTACCAGACCCATTGAGTATTTAAAGCCGAAAAAAAACTTACGCAAGCGTACACTTTCTGACACTTTAGTGACCTCAAACGGTATGTTTGTCGATGCCGTGTCTTATCAGCAGCAGCATAAGAGAATGGTAGAGAATCAACTACTTTTTGCTGAGTACGGTATTCATTTCAACGAAGACGATATATGTGCTTTGGATCACCCTAGAAACGAAATATTACTAGCAATTGTCTGTTATCAAATCAAAGACAGTAGGGTTAATGATTCTATGGGAGAAATCCGTTATTACAGAGCGGGTAAAATTCCTAATCCTGAAGGATGGATAAAAGTATGTCTTCAAAAGCGTTACTGGGATGAACCAACCAACTACGCACAAATATTTAGGAAGTACACTGGTACAGCATTTTGGGATGAATTATTCCCAGATGGTACTAAGTTTGATGAAGAAGATATATTTTACGATCCGGCTTTTTCCCGTAAATATCACCGGAAACCAAAAAAGGACTACTGCGATAAAGGCGAAATAAAAGATATCTACTCGCATTGGGCGCATTGTGGCAAAGACCCTACATAAAAATTCTCCAGTGCGATCGATTTCGCAACAAATCACTTTATCCAGTACCTTCAAAAATTTTTAAAAACCAAATATGCAGATTGAACTGTTTAACACTGGCCTATATATAAAAGGTCAGATCAAACACGAGCGGATATATGATTCAGCATGGGATTTGTTACCTGATGCACAATCTACGTGTAAAATTGTTGGGGAGCAAGTTAATAAAGATACTAAAAAAACTGCTCCCCAACACGAGAGGGAATCTACCCATTGGGTGGAAAAGTACTGGGTAGAAAGGGGTTGTACTAAATATTGGTATTTCAGGTATATGTGGATGGAGGGGAGGAAGATTAAACGTAAATACCTTGGTAGTGTAACTTCTACCAAGGCGAGATATAAAAAAGTGATTGTAGAAGAAGCTATTTTAGATGGTTTATCCCCAAGTGAAATTGTTGATTTAATTGAGAATAGAGTTTATAAGGTTTAAGCGTAGAATTAGAAGCTTCTTTCGCGATCGCGACTTTTGAAACCATTGATAAATCGTAGTTTTTATGTGCATTCTTGCTTTAAAGCAAAACTTTAATTAATAGTTATGTGCAATAAGCCGATATGTAGTTTTGTTTATGACTATTACAAACCTTCTGCTTCTTCAAAACTAATAACTCCTAACTCCCTGGCTTCCTCCCATGCCCTGGCTGCAATTTCTTCTAGTTTTAAAGCTAAGCGTGTTGGATGAATAATTTGTTCATTGATGATTAAATTATTGAGTTCGACTAATTCATGAATCAAGTCTAATGAAATTAATGACATGGACAATCATCCTTAACTGGTAATTTACCAACCAACCCAACAGTAATTGCATTAGCCATCGCTTGAGCATTGAATAGTTTTATATCCCTCGAACTATCGCAGAAGCA
This sequence comes from Calothrix sp. CCY 0018, assembly GCF_963920925.1. Lineage (NCBI taxonomy): Bacteria > Bacillati > Cyanobacteriota > Cyanophyceae > Nostocales > Calotrichaceae > Calothrix > Calothrix sp. CCY 0018. The sequence continues at coordinate 11,050 of NZ_CAWUDI010000086.1, forward strand.
TCCTTCAATTAGAATTGCAGGCATTGCGGTATTCTTAAGGACGTAAAATCTACCACTTTTTACACCTCGATCGGCAAAACCTAATTTACAAATTTCTCTTTGCACTGGGATTCCAATTTTTCTTCCGTTTGCGCTTAGTGCATAAGTTTCGGTTCCATGAGCTTTCCCGTTAAAAGCGTTAAAATGCAAGCTCACAAAAATGTCGGCTGCATTTTGATTCGCGGTATTGCACCGTTGCCATAGCGAGTTCATTACACTCGTTACTTTTGCAGGACGGCACAAAATTACTTGATGCCCTAGTTCTTTAAGATCGGCAATTACAATTTGACCGACTTCATTAATCAAATCCTCCTCACTTCTAATTCCTACGGCACCACCATCTGGTTTGCAGCCGTGCCCTAAGTCGAATGCAATTTTCATAATGCTTCTATTGCTCCTTTGATGCGGTCAGCAGAAATATCAACGTAGCGTTCTAGACTTTTTAAATCTTTGTGGCCAGTAATTTTTTTAATGGTGTACAAGTCAACACCATTGCAATGAAGCTTGGTTATAAAACTTCGACGAGTTGAATGAGTTGATATTCCTTTGGCATCCAAGCCCGCACGTTCTACAGATGCACGTAAAATTTTGTCAGCCGAACGTAGGTTTATGTGATTGTTCTGTTCGCGGTTTGGGAATAGGTACTCACAATCATGATCTGGTTTGTATGCTTGCAAAGCTTCAACAAGAACTGAATGTGCTATCACCTGCCTAGTTTGACGTTTTCCATCTGGAGACGCTTTGCGAGTATGTGATTTAAAAGTTATATAACTACGCGGCGTTCCGTCTTGGTTGTAAACATCACTAACTCGTAACTGAACTAAAGCGCCCCATCTTTCACCTGTGAACCAAGCTAAATCTAAAAGCAATTTATATTTTTTTGATCTAATATTCTTCCGAATTTTAGAATAGTCAGAATCACTTAGAATTGCTGCTTGACCGTAACGGTTGTTTTTCACAATTAACAATTTCTCTTGTTTTTAAAAAGGGTTCTGGAATACCTGCGTCAAGTGGTTATTCCAGAACTCTTGGTTTTTAGAATATCAGTTTAGCCATAATCAAATGTATTAACAGTAAGGGATACAAGACATCAGTGATAGTACCGGAAATATGTATTTCCGGTCTATTTACTAATTTTTGAAACGCGAATAAAAAGGAAAAGCCCTTATCGTTTTAGTTTTGATTTTATGACTGCTTTTACTCCCTCTGATATTCCAGTAAGTATTAATACTTTAGAAAAATTAAGTGTATGGGTCGGTCTGGGATTATCCAAAATCAACCCAACACAAACAGCAGTTGAAGGTAGCGGGCCAGCTGTAAAAGTTGCAGAGTTTGGAATTTTCAATGTGCCTCAAAATAACACCACTCGTGTAATTCTCAGACAAAGCGTAGAGATTGAGGATGACTTTACCTACGACGGCGGTAAATTATGGGATCAAGCAAAAGAATTTTCTGTGAATGGTTTACCTACAGGATTTACTAATCCAGCATAGTGGTACTATCTTTACCTACTTCTACTCTCCCCCGTACCGTTGTCCAGAGCGGCGCGAACAATATCGTGCCGTTCAATCGTCCGAGGGAACCTAGTAGTATTTCAACAGTAAAACCTTCAGATTTACCCGAACTTGCTCAACACTTAGGCGATGATGTCTATCAATTAGTACGGCCTGCGAATCCCCTTAAGCAACTTGTAGTAACAGCTGGAGGGGGGGGATTTGTTGCGGGGAATATTCTTCCTTTCCTAGATCCTTTAAAGCCAGTTGTTCCGTTAGCTCCAGCAATTCCTCAAAAGCAATTCCCGTTAGAAATCCCGTTCGGCAAACCTGGAATAACTTACACAGTCGTAACCAAGCACTTTGATACTGTTGGCGATCCGTTTAACGAAGTCTATGGGAGACCTTTTTACGATACGTATGTTGATTACAAAGTAACTGAAAATGTACCAGGGCCCATATGGGGTTCGCAAATAATCGGCCCGGAGAATTGGAAACCTTTTGAACGCCACGATAAAGGTTCCCAAGCAGTGGTTTTGATTGTTGGTGAAAATAAAGAAATATTCAGCTTAGGATTCTCTATTCAAGGGATTTACCAAACCCTTTGGGGGCTTGAAATAACCTCAATCTCTCCGACCATTGCACCTGAAAAAGAATCCCCTACCTCCCCTCCAGATTTAGAACCCGATAAACCACCCCCTTTAAAAACTCCAGATTCACCTCCCCGTCCAACGCCGCAACCGGACAAGGATGGGGGTAATAATATACGCCCTTTCCGACGTACTCCATCGCCGCAATCTCCACCTGCTCCAGCGCCGCAGCCTCCACCTGCACCAGCGCCGCAACCTCCACCTGCACCTAAATCTCCACCACCAACGCCGCAACGTCCACCTGCACCAGCGCCGCAGCCTCCACCTGCACCAGCGCCAAAACCTCCACCTGCACCAGCGCCGGAACCTCTACCAGATCCAGCGCCGGAACCTCCACCAGATCCAGCGCCGGAACCTCCACCAGATCCAGCGCCGGAACCTCCACCTGCACCAACGCCGGAACCTCCACCTGCACCAACGCCGGAACCTCCACCGTTACCATCGCCATCTCCAAAGCCATTTCCAGCCCCAAAGCCATTTCCATCTCCAAAGCCATTTCCAGCGCCAAAGCCATTTCCATCTCCAAAGCCATTTCCATCTCCAAAGCCATTTCCAGCCCCAAAGCCATCTCCAGCCCCAAAGCCATCTCCAGATCCAAAGCCATCTCCAGATCCAAAGCCATCTCCAGATC
>NZ_CAWUDI010000087.1:0-13779 GCF_963920925.1 Calothrix sp. CCY 0018
TGGTACCGGGGTTTTGATTAGTGTTGGTACCGGGGTTTTGATTAGTGTTGGTACCGGGGTTTTGATTAGTGTTGTTGTTCCCTGGTGATATTCCTGGTCTATTTCGATTATTATTTCTATCTTGATTGGTATTATTATTGTTATCGGGGTTTTGCTCGGTTCCTGGTGATTTCCCTGGAATTATATTTTGATTATTATTCCGGTTTTGCTCAGTGTTGTTATTTGTAGGCGGTTTAGTCTTGGTATCTGTATCTGTATCGTTTTGAGTAATTAGATTTGAATCTAATGAAATTACCGGATTTTTAGCTGACTGAGCTTGAGCTAAAGAAGTCTGGAAAGATAGCTCCAAAGCAATCACTAAACTACCAATAGTGACTAAATTAAATTTATAAATTATTAATATCAATTTAAAACAAAAAGTGTTTTTCATTATTTTGCCTCTAAAATATAAAAGTTAACAAAGATGTAATCTGGTCATTTTCGATGATTAAGCTAAAAAATAAAAATTCCAATAATTTAATTAATACTTCATATATAATAATCCTATTTTAATTTGGAAAATATACTGACACTTAAAAGCTTATATAGTAAGGCTAATGTCTAAAAACTCTTTGGCAATCAAACTGAATTCTTATATTCCAACTACTTTAAATTAGTAATAGTACTTATTTTTCAAATGTAACTAGTAGCAGCAAGTTTTATTTTTACCTTCTAGTTTCCCCTCAAACCAAATTCCACTTTCAGATTTACCATCTTCAGATATACAAGTTCCCTGACCATGAGGTTGATAGTCTTGAAATTCTCCTTCGTATTGGCAACCATTGTTATAAATTAATTTACCCTTAACGTAAGAATTATCATTAAATAGACCTATAAATTGATTTCCATTATCAAATGTGTATGTACCCGTACCATCAAGCTGCCATTTATTATTAAATTCTCCTTGGTATTTATCATTTAATTTGACAAAAAGTAAGGTTCCACAACCGTAAGGTGCTTTATCTTTTACTTTTCCATAATATTTATTACCATCATCATCAACAAGGTTAGGCTCATTTGGGTTATATTGTAAATCTGTTTCTGAACAAGCTAGTTGCACATCGTTGGTGGATTGTCTAGAAAAATTCATAAATAACAACCCAATCCCAAAAAACATCATAACTACGGCTCCAACACCAATTAAAAACCTTTGGTTTGCGAAAAAAAAATGTGATGGTGGAGAAATTGATGATGATAATGCTGTTAATGCTTGTAAAGCTTCGCCAGCATTTTGATAGCGCTCTTTAAAATTAGAACGCACCATTTTATCTAACACATTTGCGAGAGCGGGACTAACTAAAGCCTTATCTTGCCAAATTACGTCAAAAGTATCTGGATCTTTCGGTAATTCCTGCGGTCTAATTCCAGTTAAAGCATAAATTCCCAACATCCCCACTGCATAAACATCGCTGGATAATTTAGGATAACCATTTAACTGTTCGATAGGCATATAGCCATTAGTACCAACAATAACCGAGACGTTTGTTTGCTCTAGTGGATTGGCTTTTAACAGGCTAATTTCTTTGACAGTTCCAAAGTCTATTAATATTATCTTGCCGTCACTATTACGACGCATTAAATTTTGTGCTTTGATGTCTCGATGAATAATATTCTTATCATGAATAATTGTTAATACTTCTAAAATTTCTTTTAAAAGCTGCGTCACCTGAGCTTCACTTAACTTATTACCAGGAAATATTTCTTGACTCAAATCGTGTCCATCAATATATTCCTGTACTAGATAAAACTCACCTCCTTCTTCAAAGTGGGCAAAAAGCCGGGGAATTTGATCGTGTTCATTACCTAAACGATATAGAGCTTTTGCTTCTTTATTAAAAAAATTTATGAACGCTTGCAATTCTTCTTGGTTTTGGCTTTGTCGAAGATTTTTGACGACACATAGAGGATGGTCCGGTAAATCTAAATCTTCAGCTAAATAGGTGATTCCGAAGCTACCGCTTCCTAATTGCTTGATAATTTTATAGCGATTACGGAGAATATAACCGGGGAGCATTGGATTTAACGATAAGTAAAAATAAATTCTAATTTTTTCAATTTTCTTGGAAATTTTGTGATATTAGACTTAATCACTAATAGATAAAACTTGCCATACCAAACAATTCATCAAGATTATAATCTAAAGCTACGAAAAAATAATTTCGACTTTTGGCTAGTTTTTTTATTGCTTTAATAAGCTAAGGAAGTTGTTGTTACAAATTTTTTGCTATTAATGAAAATTTTTTAAATTCATGAACAGTAATCTATTGATATGCATAAATATCCCACCATACACCCTCGGAACTGATAACTGATAAGTACTACCACTTCCCAGAATCATCTTCTTGTTGTAAACCTATCAGCCGACGGCGTTTCCAAGCATAAGAGATAATATTAATTCCAAATTCTTGAGCAGTGCGAATTGCCAGTCTGGGCATCTTCAAGTCTCTATCTAATCCCCAAGCCGAGGCTAAATCACCTACTATTAAAATAATCCCTCCACCAGCGAATATTTCAATTGCTCGTTGATTGACTATTGGTAAAGCTGCAAATAAAAAAGGTCGCGTTCTTAAGGGATGTTCGCGTCGTAATTCTTTATCATGTTTTAAAGGAGTTTCTAATTTTTCTGCTAAAGCATGAGTACTTTGGATCAAAGCCTCAGCATCTGCCGGTGCATCAACTAAAAGTATTCCTCCTGTATTTAAATATTTTTTCAGTGATTCAAATTCGACGCTGTTAATAGATAATTCTTGCTGACCAGTGAAATATAGTAAATCGTATTCGTAAATATTTTTATTTTGCCCCAAATTTATTTGTCCGGGTTCATCAAGTCCTCTTAAATAAGGGTATAAAGGTTCGATTGATTGTAAGAAGTAAGATAAATTAAAGAAATTACGCGCACATTCTGAATCACTATGATTGACCTGTGCCATACGTACAATTGCTTGCGGACGCGATTGTGCTTGACGGCGATAACGTAAATCTATATTGTTATAACCGGGAAAAAAAACATCATTAGGTTGGGTAATATCCTTTTGTTTGGGTTGTAAAAGTATCCGACAAATTTCTATTTCTGAAATCTCAGGTGTAGAATTTCTTTGGTCAAACCGATAGACTTCTCTCACAATCTCTCTAGAGTTACGCGAACGCAATTGTTCTGGGTCTACATAACTGACTGTTAAATAAACCATAATCGGTTCACTATTTGCAACTTCTAAATCAATTGGAAAGTCGAAAAGTGCAGCTACAACTATTAAATTACCATGCAAATCAATAGCGATACCGGGTTGAATTTGTACCCAACGTCCATCTCTATACTTAGCTTCTACATTACTAGGTGCAGGAATATCTCGCACCCCTAAACCGCAAACAATTCCCGGTTGGTTTAAACATTGATAGTGAATATTTTGCCGCGTGCGATGGTAGTTATGTGCTTTACTCCAGCGTTCGGCATTTATAAGTAAACCGTCAGAAGCTTGTAAACGTTCAAAAGGTTCAATTGATGGTGGGGGAAAGGGGTGAGACATAAAAAGTTAGGAGTTAAGAGTTAAAAGTTAGGAGAAGAAGCGATTATTATCAGAACTTTCTATAAATAATTCATAGGTGCAAAAAGCGGGTTTTTCTTGTTCGATAATTCTTCTTATTAATGGTTCATGTATGGTGTTTGGTTGCTGCGATAAACCGGAGGCTTGGCGCTTTGGATATCGTAACTTCACTACAAAATGATATGCTTGTCCTCCTCCTAACACAGCATTTCCGAGTTCTGCTTCATTAAGAGTAAAACTATTACCACTCGGTTCAGTAATACTAATTTGTTTATCATCTTCGTTTGGTATATCTTCATCTAAGTCCAAACCAGTATACAGATGTAAATAGAGACGCAATCCTTTACGAGTTCCTCGCCAGCGGTATAATTCGATTGCGCGACGAATCAAACGACGTTGCTGTGGTATTTCCTGTACTGAGTCAAATTCCCAACCAACCCAATGAGCCAAAAATGGTAAAAATGCTTGGGGTGCCGTCAAGGAGTCGAGGTTTGCCCACATCACATTGAAGCTATCAATAGCTGGTTGATAAGCTTGTTCAAAAATATTCATGAAGCGACCAATAAAGTCTACTTCGCGATAAAGAAGCGGTAAAAACTCCATGTACAAAGACCAGGGACGTATACATATATTGAATTCGTCACTCGTTTCGATTTTTTCTTGGTCTGTACCTGGGTTTAAATATAAATGAACTGAACAACGAAAGTTAAGATTTAATCTATCTTGTTTTCCTGGTAATATCGCTTGCCGATCTTCAAAGAAAGTAGCAGGAATTAAAAAATAAAGCACAGCTTGCATTTCTTCTCTAGGTAGAATCTCGCTGCCTTCTGTGCCAATTTGACACCACTCTTGAGGAAAGTTTCCTTCTACTCTAAATGTCAACTTCAACGCATCCTCAGTTAAGTTTTTGACTTGCACAATCATTTCGCTTGCTTGTCCGGGATGCAATAGCAAATTGTGTCCAGCTACATCAAAACTTTCTGCCCCTGTAAATGCCAAAGCTACTCCCGGTAATGCTTCGGGAATTTGCATGGGAATTAAGTTTATTTTGACATTAGGATTAGAAGTTAAGCGACTTTGAACCATAGGAGTGGTGAGTATTGAGTTTTCAATCAGCTATTAACGACTGAGGATATTAACTACGTGATTAGAGCGCAAATTATTGTCAGCCCAGGAACAAATTAAACCTTGGACTCCTGGATCGATGACGCGCTCTGGTGAGGGTTGGCGGCTCCATGTGTCTCCTTGTTTACGGATGGGAAATAGTAAAACTGGACCAAGATAGCGGACACCGCGTGCTTGTTGGAGTAGTGCGACAATATCTGACTCGTAAAGTGGGCGACCAAATGGCCAACCTTTTCCTTCAATTCCTCCAGTTAAAGGATTTAAAAATTTATACAGTGATACTCGGATAGTACGCAAAATTTCTTCGCGTGCGAGGGGGTTATCGTATGCTGGTTCTAAACCGATTTCAGTTTGAACGCAAACGCCCATGTATTCTGGTTGTTGTAGTTGTACTTGAACCCCTAATAGCCTTCTTTCATCTAAATAACGCGAAACTTGTTCTTTAAGTGCAGGACTCAGTTCAAAATTATCGGGAGATAAACCATGTCCTTGGGCGATCGCGTCTGTATTAAAATTCGGGACTATCAACAAACTGACTGTACCCGCTTGTCGATTAAATTCTGCACTTAAGCAGCGGACGCGAGCAATTGCGCCTTGTCCAGCAATTTGAGCTAGTGCTTCAAAATCTTCAACTGTAACTGCGCGATCGCGAGAACGTAAAATTCTCGGAGCCTTAATAATCGCTTGTTCGAGTGACTCTGCATCTGCTCCATTGATCGCACCCTTATGATTGATCGCACTAGCAATATAGGGAACAGCAGATTTCAAAAACTGGAGCGATTCAGCTTGAACGTTACCTTGTCTACCTCCTCCTGTACGGTAGCGAACCATTCTAATTTCGGCACCGCGTACAGGAACTGCACCGTACTGACGTTCAAGGTTGTTATCTATGTCACTAACTTGTACAAACGTATCTTCTGGTCTTGGTTGCTGAATACGCGCACGAACTTGTGTTTCGCTTTTTAATTGACTAGGTTCGCGAATCAAAGGACCAAACTGAACTGTACCGCTAATTGAATCTATTACATAGTGCAGGCTTTGAGAATTGGAATCTGCAAAATCTCTAACTTCTTCCCATTTTTGAGGTAAACCATTTGCAGGAATAACTAAAATGTACTCGTCGGCTCGACGTTCTAAGATTGGTGGTTGTTGAAGTTGAAAAATTTGCCCTGGTTTACCATTACTAATACCCAAACGTTCATCTTTAATTAAGTTACTTTGACTTGCACGGACAGTACCACCAACTGCTCTAACTCCCAAACCTATGATTCGGGGAGGACGATTATAACCAGAATTATTCGCATCTAATGGAGTGAGTAAACAGCGAATCCAGCGACCTCGATAAGATACAAAATTAGTTACGGGCCAGTTTTGCGGTAAATGTAACCGGATTTCGGCACCTTGTTCCGGATTGCTACCTTGTTGAGCAATTTCATAAAAACTGAAACCCCGTGTTTTATCGTCTACTTCTTTTAATAGAACAGGTTGCCATTCTTCTCCATCCCAAGCTTCCCAGCGACGTGGCGGTTGGTTAGGATTAATACCAGTAGGTGTCGCAGAAGCACCTTGAATAGTAATTTCTAAAACATTGCCATCGAGAGGATCATCAGAATTAATAACTAAGTAAAAACAGTTACCTGGTGATGGCTCCTCCTCAAATATTGTTTGTTCGCTACCTTCCCAGAAAACTTCAGATTGGCGATTCCAGTTACCAGTTAACCTTTCTCTCAAAGATTGAGGAATTTCTTCTACAGTTAATGCTGTCAAAAGATGTTGTAGACGAGGTTTGGCAATAATTAAAGCAGAATCAGTGCTAAAAGTAATAGCTTCTGTTGTTTCAGTTCGTACCGTCGAAACCTCGATTCCGGCTGAAATTGTGTAAGTCTCTGGCAAATCAGAACTTAAATAAAAAGTTAAATTCGTGTGTGCGGGTGCCGGTGGTTGGAGACGAATGCCCAACAATTCCAGAAAAGCGACATAATTTTTACGTGGTACTTGATTAAACCTCAGTAGCATTTGGTCGGTTAACCAAGCAAACAGTTCAATTAATGTAATTCCAGGGTCACTCAGATTATGGTCTGTCCACTCAGGACAGTAGCGAGGAATACGCATAATGCACTCTTCTACCAAATCGTCGAAGGTGCGATCGTCTAAATTAGAAGAAGGTAAATTTGGTAAAAAGTCAAATTCCACAGTACGATTTTAGATTTTGGATTTTGGATTTAAAAAACGGATGCATTTGGTTTGTTTTGGATTATATATGTTGTAAAGTGGGCATCATTACCCGTCCCTACTCTGCCGAAATTAAATAAAAAGGATAAACAAAGCTGTAAAGGTCGGGATAATTTTTAAGTTTGTATTTAATTAAAATATCTACTTTGCCGAGTATTGGATCAGGTTCAGCACGGACATCATCAAGAAGGATTCGCGGTTCCCAAACTTCTAAAGCTTCTGTTACATATATCCGAATTTGCAGTAATGTCTCGCTATTTAAAGGAGCAAACGCTAATTCCGACAAACGACACCCAAAGGTCGGTCTATACACCCGTTCACCTGGACTAGTACGAAGAATAATCCAAATAGATTCTCTAACTTTCTCGTCTTCACTACTAAACTTTATTCCACCCTGCACATTTAGTTGCAGTGGAAAACCCCAACCTTGCCCCAAATATTCCTGTTGCTGACCGTAAAGCAGGTCTGACATTGTGGCAGTCCTTCGCAGTAGATATTTACGTATATATATAAAATATGGGGGCAGAAGATATAAACCTATTCGCTAAAGGTCGAATTTATCTACTTGAACAAATTTGCCAGGGACTTCTCGCAGAAGACGGTTGAAAATTTACTTCTATACTTATAAAAAATTAGCCGCTTGCAATATACAAATTAAATACACGATATTATCACCTTTTTCTATTTATTCAGCAAGCCTTAATTACCAATTAAAACAGTCGCGTCACCTTTAGTAATTTTATTTGGTGGTCCCAATGCTTCTATAATAGTGTCGCCCATGCGACAAGCAGGGAGTCCATTAATTAGAACCGTCTTGCTACCATTAATCACAACACCAGGACCGTGCGGAGGTATGGGTAAAGGTGTCGCGCATTGATGAATATCAGGAATAGAAGGAGCAGCACTTGCAGCAGCCAAAGAGATGGCGTTACTCATTGTAGCGGCAGCTGATGTCTTCACAGATTGTTCAGCGGCGATCGCGCCAGGAGCAGCAGGTGTACCGCTAGCAGCTTTAGAAGCCGTCTCAGCAGTTTTGACAGCTATATCAGAAGTTTTTTTAGCACTCATCAAAGCCGGTACTGCCGTCGCAGGTATGCCGCGCCACGCAGGTAGTTTCCCGATCAGCACATTACGACTACCGGGGCCTCCTGTCAAAACTGGAGGTAAAGGGTGCGCTACAGTATCGGTAATTCTTGCTGCTGGTTTTCCTTTAGGCATAAAATTATCCTGTTAAATATTAATTTAAACGAATCATTGCACCATTAACTGTAATCGTTCCGTTGGCTTTAATTTCCATGTTTCCATCAGCCTTGATTGAAAGATTACCTTTGGAATGAATTGATACAGACTTAGTTCTATCGTTCATCTTGATATGATGACCTCTTTTAGAGACAATTTCGATTAAAGCTTCACTGTCATTTAAATATATTTTGTGACCGCCTTTGGTTTCTACGCAAATACCTGTTTTGCTTGCACCTTTATCTTCATCTACAAACTGTAATTGATGACCAATACGGGTTTTCAAGGTTCGCAGACGAACTCGACCGCCAACTACACTGTCTTTTACAGGAGTTGGTGGTGCATCTTTCCCGTTCCAAACTGCGCCAATAATATAAGGTCGGTGAATATCACCATGCTCAAAACCAACCAACACTTCATCGTTGATTTCTGGTAGCCAGTCAGTTCCGCGACCGGAACCGGCACCTATTGATACCATTCTTGCCCAATAACTTTCATGTTCTTCAGTAAGAGTGGGAAACTTAACTTTAACTCGACTCAATCCTTTGGGGTCGTGATTATTGGTGACAATTCCTACTAAAAATGTTTGACCTGGTTGTAAACGTGTTTGTGGTGATATCGAGTTATATAAATTACCAGAACGTAAACCTCGAACGCTAAATTCCGTAGTATAAACTCGCTGGCTGTAAAAGTGACGTGTTTCCGTAATGTAATACTTACCGCTAAAGCGATCGCCCATTTTTTGGAGATCGACAAACCTACCCGGTCGAATTTTAGGATTACCTTCTGCTTTTGCATCTGCATAAACAAATTCTCCTCCTAATTCATCACATAAAGCTTGAGCCATAACTTGTGCTTCTTTCGCACAAGAAACGGGTTTATCTACAACAGTCATTAGCGGAGGTTTACTAATGTTGAATTTGTTAGTGCTATTACTTCCTTTTTTATTACCAGTATCAGTTATTACGTTCTCTGATACAGCTTTATGACTAATTACCTGTTTCTTTTGGTAGTCCCAACTACGCACTTCCACTGCACTCACTTGTTCTGCACTGCTAACGCGAGTACTGAAGCTACTAATTTCATCTAGCCATTTCAGTTCTACTTCTTCTTGAGCTACTGGTTTACGAAAGTTTATTTTGCCTTCTTCAATAAAAAGCTCAAAACCAATACGAGCAGCTCTTTCTCGTAAAAATTCCATATTGGTTTGATTCTCTTGAAAAACATACTCATGAGCTGCGCCACTCTCATCTATGTTTCCAAGCAATATACCTACTTCTTGAGCAATTTTACGTACTATATCGCTATCGGTATTATTTAAAAAAGAGCGATTTTGTCGCCCTCTATGCAGCCTATGGGAGCTATCGTAACCGCGAACTATTATAGGTGCCTCAGATTTTTTATTAAAATGAACCTCAATTGCCGTAATTTCACCATCAATTAAGTAGCCTTTTTTTTCCAGGTTAAAATTTTGGTCTTGGGTAGTACTAGAACTGAACCCTAATCTGACTTTTTTACCGATTTCAAACACCTTTTCGTGTCGCCAGGTTTGGTATTCGGCTTTATCATTAGTTGGGTAATAGCTATTGTGAACTACCAATGTAAACATTGCTGGCAAGTGCAAACTTTCTTCAATGGTGATTTGCAATAAATCCTTGATTAATTCAGGAGGTGCTGGTTGTCCTCCTATTTCGACTATGGGTTGAGATAAATAAAGATTTTGTTGTGCCATAATAATTAACTTTAAAATTCACTCGTAATGTTGAAGAAGACGGAGGTCAGATAACTCCACTGAGATATTTATTTCTTTCGACCTCTTGGATTTTGTCTTCCACCTCCTGGATTTTGTCTTCCACCTCCTTGATTTTGACCTCCACCTCCTGGATTTTGACCTCCACCTCCTGGATTTTGTCTTCCACCTCCTTGATTTTGACCTCCACCTCCTTGATTTTGACCTCCACCTCCTTGATTTAGGTTTTCGTTGAAAAGAGATGCACTTTGAGGGCTATCTTGTCGCTGCTGCCCCTGAGATGCAGATTCAGTACCTCCTGGGAGGTTATTCTTATCTACTTCTTGCAATGAAATATCTACCATTGCTCTAACTGGTGTTCCATCAGTAAGAAACATATTCAGGGTATAGGTTAGACTAAGCATTACGCAGAAAAAATATTCATCCTTCCATACAAATGTATAAACAGGAGGACGTGTATCAGGTTTAGTATCAATAGTCTCAACTCCTTTTTTAATAATATTTATATATGTCATTACAGACTCTTTTGTTTCATAAGTATCAAATATTAGCTGTTTAAGTGTAAATTCATAAGGTTTAACACCTGAAAAGTTAACTTTCGGCAATAAACTTGTTCCTCTATTTCCTGGGTCTTGTTGCCAATTAACAGTTCGAGAAAAGCTGATTTCACTGGGATTAAACATTAACTCTATATCAGGTGCCTCCCCGTTGTAAGCTTTGAGTTTGGCTTTTTCAAGTTGAGGTTGGAGTTTTTGAGGAGTGATTATAGAAGGACTTGCCATTTGAATATTGTTCCCTAAAAATCAAAATCTAAACCAAAAATCGTATTACCAGGGTAAACGACCTGTAAAAGTGCCTTGGCGTTCTTTCTCAATTTCGAGTTGTTGCCGTAATCTTGTATAAACTTCACGAGCAAGCGCTTCGAGAGCTATTTCATCATCTTCTTTTGAATCAGACGACATATTTATATTTTGACTTACTGGTTTTATTTCAGTCGATATATTATCTTCTTTTACTTCACCACCTTTAGCAAATCCTTTAGGTAAATGATGTTGCTGAGTTGATGTTTGTAAATTCGAGGATGATTTTGAATCATCAAAAGACTGAATATTTGATATATTAGGATTTCCATTATTCAAGTTTTTAAAATTGCTATCTTCATGACCAAAATGCATTAATTCTTCAACATTTGACCATTGTGAAGGAGTTTCATTTTTAACATTAGAAGATGTATTAACATTTGCTTTCTGAAAAATTAAAGGCGGCGAGGAGTAGTTATTAACGGGCGATTTTTGTTTAGCTATATCATTGTTTCTATGATTAGAATAATTAAAGCTTTTATTATTAATAAACGACGACCTCTGTTTTGTAATATCTAATCCTAAAGATGGAGAAATTAAAGAATTAGTATCTTTTTTTTGCTGAAGATCAGGTGCTGTACCACCTTTATTGATATGTTCTAAGAGAGGAAGATTTTTCTGTGCATCTTTAGAATTTATTACAAACTCCCCAGGTGTTAATACAGCAGGTACAGTATCGGAAGCCGCTATTGGATGATTATTATCAACCTTTAACTGTGTTACCTGTTTCTCCGTAGCAAAAGTTTGAGGTGTTGTCTCTTTAGCTGTCTCACCCGTTGTTGCTGCTAGCTTTGTTTGGGTAACGGATGGAGTTTGTTCGGGTATTGTTTGAGCAGAAACAGCTTCTGGGTTTTGTGATTCACCCGTTGTTGCTAGCTTTGTTTGAGTAACTTCTGGTTTTTGATCCGATATTGTTTGTGGGGAAACAGTTTCTGGGTTATGTGATTCACCCGTTGTTGCTAACTGTGTTGGGGTAGTTTCTGAAGTTTGCTCCGATATTGTTTCTAGGTTTTGAGATAATTCACCCGTAGTTGTTGCTAGCTTTGTTTGGATAGCTTCTGGGTTTTGATCTGATATTGTTTGGGGGGAAACAGTTTCTGGGTTTTGATCCGATATTATTTGTGCTGGAGAAACAGGTTGTGCGATCGCAGATGATTCAGCCGAAGTTGTTTTTAACTGTGTTGGGGTAGTTTCTGAAGTTTGATCTGATATTGTTTGTGGGTAAGCAGTTTCTGGGTTATGTGATTCACCCGTTGTTGCTAACTGTGTTGGGGTAGTTTCTGAAGTTTGCTCCGATATTGTTTCTAGGTTTTGAGATAATTCACCCGTAGTTGTTGCTAGCTTTGTTTGGATAGCTTCTGGGTTTTGAGATGATTGATCGGGTATTGTTTGTAGTGAGGAAACAGGTTGTGCGATCGCAGATGATTCACCCGAATCTGAAGTTTGATCTGATATTGTTTGTGGGTAAGCAGTTTCTGGGTTATGTGATTCACCCGTTGTTGCTAACTGTGTTGGGGTAGTTTCTGAAGTTTGCTCCGATATTGTTTCTAGGTTTTGAGATAATTCACCCGTAGTTGTTGCTAGCTTTGTTTGGATAGCTTCTGGGTTTTGATCTGATATTGTTTGGGGGGAAACAGTTTCTGGGTTTTGATCCGATATTATTTGTGCTGGAGAAACAGGTTGTGCGATCGCAGATGATTCACTCGAAGTTGTTTTTAACTGTGTTGGGGTAGCTTCTGAAGTTTGCTCCGATCTTATTTCTAGGTTTTGAGATGATTCACCCGAAGTTGTTGCTAGCTTTGTTTGGAAAACTTCTGGATTTTGATCTGATATTGTTTGTGAGGAAACAGGTTGTGCGATCGCAGATGATTCACCCGAAGTAGTTTTTAACTGTGTTGGGGTAGATTCTGAAGTTTGATTAGGTATTGTTTGAGCAGAAACAACTTCTGAGTTTTGAGTTTCACCCGTTGTTGCTAACTGTGTTGGGGTAGATTCTGAAGTTTGATCTGATATTGTTTGTGGGGAAGCAGTTTCTGGGTTATGTGATTCACCCGTTGTTGCTAGCTGTGTTGGGGTAGTTTCTGAAGTTTGCTCCGATATTGTTTCTAGGTTTTGAGATAATTCACCCGTAGTTGTTGCTAGCTTTGTTTGGATAGCTTCTGGGTTTTGATCTGATATTGTTTGGGGGGAAACAGTTTCTGGGTTTTGATCCGATATTATTTGTGCTGGAGAAACAGGTTGTGCGATCGCAGATGATTCACTCGAAGTTGTTTTTAACTGTGTTGGGGTAGCTTCTGAAGTTTGCTCCGATCTTATTTCTAGGTTTTGAGATGATTCACCCGAAGTTGTTGCTAGCTTTGTTTGGAAAACTTCTGGATTTTGATCCGATATTGTCTGTGGGGAAACAACTTCTGAGTTTTGAGTTTCACCTGTTGTTGCTAACTGTGTTGGGGTAGTTTCTGAAATTTGATCGGGTATTGTTTGAGCAGAAACAACTTCTGAGTTTTGAGTTTTACCTGTTGTTGCTAGCTTTGTTTGAGTAACTTCTGGTTTTTGATCTGATATTGTTTGTGGGGAAGCAGTTTCTGGGTTATCTGATTCACCCGTTGTTGCTAGCTGTGTTGGGGTAGTTTCTGAAGTTTGATCTGATATTGTTTCTAGGTTTTGAGATAATTCACCCGTAGTTGTTGCTAGCTTTGTTTGGATAGCTTCTGGGTTTTGAGATGATTGATCGGGTATTGTTTGTAGTGAGGAAACAGGTTGTGCGATCGCAGATGATTCACCCGAAGTTGTTTTTAACTGTGTTGGGGTAGATTCTGAAGTTTGATCTGATATTGTTTGAGCAGAAACAACTTCTGAGTTTTGAGTTTCACCCGTTGTTGCTAACTGTGTTGGGGTAGATTCTGAAGTTTGATCTGATATTGTTTGTGGGGAAGCAGTTTCTGGGTTATGTGATTCACCCGTTGTTGCTAGCTGTGTTGGGGTAGTTTCT
>NZ_CAWUDI010000088.1:0-12780 GCF_963920925.1 Calothrix sp. CCY 0018
TTAGTTGTTAGTTGTTAGTTGTTAGTTGTTAGTTGTTAGTTGTTAGTTGTTAGTTTTTAGTTTTTAGTTGATAGTTGTTAGTTGCGATTGATCAATTATTTATTGGTAAGTAGTAACTGTTCCCCGTTCCCCCCAACCCTATTCCCTCTTTACTAGTAACTGTTAACTGTTAACTGCTCACTGATTTTTACCGTCTTTGAAACCAAAGTAGGGCTGCTGCTGCAAAAGCAAGTATGGGTAAAACGAATACAGAAGATAGTGCAACAAGATTTGCTTGTGCTTGGGAAAGTTTGATACGACGATTTTTAGCTTCTTTGGGACGAATTGAAAGTGGTTGCGAATCTTGTTTGCTCAACCAGGTAACTGAGTTAAGAAATACGTCTCCATTTAATTGCTGATTAAAGAAACCGTCTGTAATAAAGTCTGAATCTCCGAATACTACCATTCTTGATTCGGTTGGTGTGGGAGTTGGTGTTGGAGTTGGAGTTGGTGTGGGAGTTGGTGTTGGTGTGGGAGTTGGTGTTGGTGTTAGTGTTGGTGTTGGTGTTGGTGTTGGTGTTGGTGTTGGTGTTGGTTGTGCTGTGATTTTCCTTGTTAAAGCAACACCTAAAGTAAGAGGGCCTGGAATATCTTCCTTTTCGTTGTATTCTAATTGTTCGCTTTCCCAATCGCTTTCTCCCCAACTTGCGGGTAGTGGTGGAGTTCGTAATAAAGGTGTACTTTCAATATCATTAACGGTAATTGTTTGAACCGGCCGCGCTAACTTATATATAGATATATCATTTTTAAATTCTTTAGTTATGGGATGTTCCCCGTAATCCGTCACAACTGAGATACCGGGGGGTTGTTGTTGAGCGCTTTGGGAAGCATTAATTGCCAAACGATTATCTAAACCGACTCCCCATTCTTGCAATAAAACATCTAATTTCGGGTCAACTCCAGGGTCAACCATTACTAATAAATTACCACCACCATTGACATAATTTTGCAAAGCTTGAATTTCACCTGCTAATAATTCCCTTTGGGGGCCTGCAAGAATCACGGCATTTGCATCCGAGGGAATTTTAGCTGTTTGAGTTAAATTCAAAGGTTCGGCAATATAATTTTGGTCGGCTAAAGCTTGAACCGCTTGAGAGACGTTATCTTGCCCTTGCTGCAATTGACGTTCGCCGTGCCCTTGGAGAAAATAAATTTTAGATGTAGTAGGATTATAAATTTGCGCCAAACGATTAGTTAATCTTGATTCGGAAAGACGCTCTTGGGCATTCACAACCTGTACTAACTGTTGATTTTTTCCAGATTCTAAATAAACTTCACCATAATTTTTGACCTTAAATCTCTCTGCTAAATCCAGTCTAAGGTTAGGATCTACATATTCAAATTTAAAATTCTTACTAAGTCTTGCATAATTTTCCAGTAATTCTTCATCTACAGGATTTTTATTCGCATCAAACACAAAAACTTTCGCAGGCTGTTCTAAATTTTCTACTACTTCCTTGGATTGAGGAGCAAGAGTAAACAAATTAGTTTCTGTTAAATCGGTGCGGACATTATAACGAGTACCTAAAAAATTAATTAATCCCAAAATTGCCACTACAGCCAAAGTTGCAATCAATGCATTAGTACCAACTTGAGTAGAGCGACGACTCCACCATTTCGTAGAATAGCTTTGCCATATTAACCAAATTACAGCAATAGCTAATCCCAAAATTATCAACACCAGCGGAATAGTTCCCCATTCCTGCGAAATTAAACCCACCGTTAAACCCGCAGTTATCAGAAACGGTGCAAACCAAATCAAATACTTCATCAGTTATCAATAAAAGGTTAAAGGTCAAAGGTTAAAGGTTAAAGGTTAATCAACTCCTAGTTCCTAGCAACTAACAACTAACAACCAACTACTAACAATTAATTCCTTTGAAAGCGAAATGCATCAATCGATTGTGCTGTGAGAAAAATACCTAAAAGAATGTAGCTGAAGAATAATATTAAACTACTAGTTTCAAATATTCCTTGGATCATGTTGTTGTAATGTTGTAACAAGGATAAATGCGCTAAAATTGCTCCAATTGAACCGCCAATAAATTTAGCTACTAAATCTATAAATAACAACATTAAAATTACTGCAAAAGTTAATACGGCAGATAATATTGTGCTGTTAGTTAAAGATGAAATAAACATTCCCAAGGATAAAATCGATGCTGCTAGCAAGATTAATCCTAAATGACCCAGCAACGGAATAGTTAATGCGGCTGCTGGTTCTGATGCGCTCAAAACTACCGCTTCTAATACCATCAACGGTAAAATTAATGTTATAAAAAACGTTAATACGCCTAATAATTTTCCTACAGCTACTGCCCAATTAGTAATAGGAGATGTAGCTAAAAGTTCTAAAGTTCCCCGCTTGCGTTCTTCTGCATAAAGCCCCATCGAAAGAATGGGCAATATAAACAATAAAAGCCATCCCATCCTATCTAAAAATGCTTTGACAAATTCGTAGGGAACATCTATAGCGGGTACTGGCACTCCAAACTGTTGTGACTGCGACTCGATTCTCCCTACTGCTGCCAAAATTCCATCGGGGCCAAGCAAAATTAAGACAAAAAATAATCCAGCTAAAAACCAAAAAATACCGGCGATCGCGTAAGCTAGTGGCGATACAAAATAAGTTTGTAATTCTCGACGATAAATGGCAATTATATTACCCAGTACTATACCCATTTACGCAGCATCTCCAATTACTTCTTCTTCTGTCTGGGTTTCCAAAGTTTTTTCTTCCCTGGTTAACTGTAAAAATACGTCTTCTAATGTAGCGTTAATTCGCCTCATTTCGTGTAAACCAAATCCTGCTTGCAGCAAAGAGTAGGCGATCGCGTTTCCCGGTTCGGTTCCCGGCTGCGATACTACCCGCATTCTGACGCGGTTTTGCTCAAGTTGATTCCCTTCACGCGCTAACATCGGAATTGATTCTACCAGATTGACACCGGGTAAATTCTGTAGCATTTGTTTTGCTAAAGCAGCTTCTCCTTCAACCTCTAATTCATAACCGGAACCGCTAGTTAATTCGCTCATCAAATTATCTAAGGTATTCGTTGCGACAATTTTACCGCTATTAATAATTGCAACGCGGTTACAAGTCATGCTGACTTCTGGCAAAATGTGCGTAGAAATAATAATTGTATGGCTACCAGCGAGGCTTTTAATTAAATTACGTACATCTATAATTTGTCGGGGATCTAACCCCACCGTGGGTTCATCAAGAATAATTGCCGGTGGTTCGTGGACAATTGCTTGAGCAATACCAACTCTTTGACGGTATCCTTTAGAAAGTTTGCGGATTAATACATGACGCTTATCTGTTAAATTACAGCGCTCCATAGCTGCTGCTACCTTACTCTTTCTATCTCCAGCGCTAATTCCCTTGATACGTGCGACAAAAAATAAAAAACCTTGCACCGACATTTCCGGATACAAAGGCGGATTTTCCGGTAAATAGCCGATTTTCTGCCTTACCGCCAAAGAATCCTCATGAACATCTAAACCAGCAATCCGAGCCGTACCGCTAGTAGCAGGAAGATAACCAGTTAAAATCCTCATGGTAGTAGTTTTACCAGCACCGTTAGGCCCCAAAAATCCGATAATCTCCCCTTCTTCAACATTAAAAGTTACATCCTCGATCGCCGAGGTAGAACCGTATACTTTATTCAGATGTTCGACTTCAATCATAAAAATGTTACCTATAAAATCACAGATTTATCTTAATACTATTGGGGATGGGTAATGGGTAATGGGTAATTGCTAATAGGGCATGGGGCATGGGGAGAATTTGAAGGTTCGCTGGCTAACCAGGGAGCAAGATGCGAACACTAGATAAGGGACTTGCAAAGAAATAAAATACCAGATACTCCTATCCCGCTCTAATATTACCGAAAAATTGTAGGTTGAGGAACGTTCACCGCAGGTGTGCCTGAGCCGCAGCAAAGCTGAACGGCACAACCCAACACGCTACGTTATAGTTAATCTTCCACCGGGAAGGGAGTAAATATCAAGGTAGTACAATACTGTCTAATTCATCAAATTCAGTATTCGTGTTACTATTAGTGTGATAATCACAGCTATTTTTTGAATAAATGTATCTAAAATCACTTGTAATAATATTTTGATCGGTGTTGAATTAGTCTATAAGCCAGTAAATAAAATTACAGACTAATATTCGCATTCTATGTAGTTACAGGTGTCTCAATTTAAAATGAACGATAAGATAGTTGCTTGGTTTCACTATTGAGCAGACTTTTGCGAATTTTCTATTGCTGCGAAAATTGTGTGATTGAGGTCATTTTTGCTAGTTCTTGCTTTCAGTAATTATTCAATGCTTACCTAAAAACCCTTTTCCATAATAAAGCAATTCTTTGACAAGGATTTTAGCTTCTACCTTTACTTGGTTTAATTAATTATTTTTTCTCATTTAAAAGTATCTAAAAGAGTCAGAAGTATGAAATTTATTGAATTTTTCGACCGTATTTATGTCATAAACTTACCAAGTCGAAAAGACCGTCGTCGAGAGATAGAAAGGGAATTGAAAAATGCAGGTATGCCTTTCACTTCAGGTAAGGTTGAATTATTCCCAGCAATTAAACCTGAGAATTCTGAACCATTTTATTCTATTGGCTGCAAAGGATGTTTTCTTAGCCATTTAAATGTTTTAAAGCAAGCAAAAATGCAAGGTCTAAAAAATGTCTTGATAGTGGAAGACGACTTGGAAATAGCAGAATACTTTCAGCAATACGAGGATGTTATTCTAGCGGAACTGATACAAACAAACTGGGATATAGTTCATTTTGGATACTGTGATAGTCCTGAAAAAGATGTGAGTTTACCTATCTTTCAATCATTCTCTGGAGAGATTATCGGCACTCAGTTTTACGCTGTCCATGAGAAGGTTTACGATCAATTAATCAACTTTTTTGAAGTTCTTCTCCAGCGACCTGCTGGACATCCCGATGGTGGTCCAATGTCTCCAGATGGAGTTTTTAATGTCTTCAAATGGCAATATCCAGATATTACTAGATTGATTGCAGTTCCAAGCTTTGGAGGACAGCGAAGTTCGCGAAGTGATGTTTCTCCATCATGGTTTGATCAATTACCAATATTAAAGACTTTTGTAGAATCATTACGGAAATTGGGAATCATAACAAAAATCAAGAATTTTTTAAACTCGCAAGAATACAGTTAAAATCAAGCAAAGGGCGTTGATTGAAAGATGATACTCGACAATAAATAACCGTTTTTCCGATCCGTGGTCTAGGTTTTTCTCCCAAAGCAGTTCTCAAATCATCATCAGTATAAAACAATTAGTTAGATGGCGTTCTTTCCGCTGCTATTCCACCGCTGCAAGGTTTTCAGCGGGAACTCCCACTATTTGTGCGAACTCGCTCCGGCTTCCGGCTTATAATTCATAAAAACTGTCTTGCTTGTTGGTCTGACTTGACTATTCTTGTACAGCCTTGTCTACATAACCGCTAGCTAGGTAAAGCTCTCTCAGTGCTGTTTACTATTTATTAACAGCGTATACTCAGAGAGCTTTTTGACTCAATTACCGACTTTTCAAACACCCTCTAAGCAAATATGGATTGGTGGATTTATGCATAGCATTGTTCAACCTTACTAGCTGTTTTTTTTACTGAAAAAGCAGAAAATCTGAGTATAAAGAACTATTTAATAAATAGAGAGATAGATACATATACATAAAAAATAGAGTATAAGATATTTAAATATTTGTATTCCCAATGCCCAATGCCCAATGCCCAATTCCCTATGCCCTATGCCCTATGCCCAATTTTTTTTTATAAGCAATGGTAAATTCAACAGACGCTACCACAGTTTATGTCAACCCAGTCACTGGCAGCGATACTAATAATGGTTCAAGGTTGTCTCCTTTTAAAACTCTTACTCATACGTTAAATGCAATTCGTCCACCTGCAATCTTTCAATTGGCTAATGGAGTTTATCATGCTGCCAATGGCGAAGTTTTCCCATTAATTGTTCCCGGTGGTGTCTGGATGGTGGGCAATGAAGCCACCAAAGGACTAGGTATTGTAATTGAAGGAAGCGGTGATTATCAAACTAAAAATTTTGGCTTGCAAAATATTACGTTAATTCTTGCCTCGGATGCTCAATTAATGGGTGTTACCGTTACCAATCCAGTTAATAAGGGAACTGGTATTTGGATTGAATCAACTTCCCCTACTATCGCTAACAATACTTTTATTAAATGCCGTCGGGAAGGAATATTTATTAGCGGTAATGCTAAACCGGCTATTTTAGATAATGTTTTTATTCAAAATGCTTCAGCTGGGCTGGTAATGGCACGCAATGCCAAAGGGGAGATATTGCGAAATGTCATGCAAAAAAATCCTATTGGTATTGCCATTAGCGATTTTGCGGCTCCTTTGGTAGCTAATAATCAACTGTCGGAAAATCGCACTGCAATAGCTTTATCTAGAGAAGCAAATCCCATACTTAGATACAATTTAATTGCCGATAATTCTTCTGGTGGTTTGCTGCTTAACGGTAATGCTTTTCCCGATTTGGGTAGCTCTCAAGATCCAGCTGGTAATATCTTTCGCGATAATCATGAATACGATATCCAAAATGCGACTTCAATAAAAATAGTTTCGGCAGGTAATTTATTAAATCCAACTTTGGTAAAAGGATTAATAGACTTTGTTGCCACTACTGTAGATAATCCCCGCGAGCTAGCTGTTAATAGCAGTTTTCCCGATTTAAACGGACATTGGGCAGCACCTTTTATCGAAGCAATATATGAAAAAGGATTAATTAGCGGATTTCCCGACGGTAGATTTGCACCAGAAGCAACCATTACCCGCGCTCAGTATGCAGCAATAGTTTCCAAGACTTTTCAACTACCTTTAAAAAATAAAACCAGAATATTTACCGATATTAGTTCCAAATTTTGGGCGGCTCCCGCGATTTATCAAGGTGCTGGCATGGGCTTTATCACCGGCTTTCCCGATGGTTCGTTTCGTCCCAATCAAAATTTAACTAAAGTTCAAGCCATAGTCTCAATTGTTAGCGGCTTAAAACTCAAGGGTGGAAATCCGAACATTTTGGCAATGTATGACGATCGCGCTCAAATTCCCAGCTACGCAACTAACGCAATGGCGATCGCTACCCAAAAATTATTAGTGGTAAACTACCCGCAAAGGTCACATTTGCAGCCTTTACAAGAAACTACCCGCGCTGAAGTAGTAGCCTTAATTTATCAAGCTTTGGTAGCCCTGGGCAAACAAAAAGCCATTGTTTCCCCCTACATCGTTAAACCAGATGGGGATATGATGCCTTCCTTCACCGATTTAACCGGACATTGGGCAGAATCATTCATCCGCAGTTTAGCTAGCCTAGATTTAACCAGTGGCTTCGCTGACGGCACATATAAACCCGATATACCCATGACTCGCGCTCAATACGCGGCCTTAATCGTTAAAGCTTTCAATCCCACACCAAAACATTTAGTTAATGACTTTTTCGATGTTTCTGTTAATTCCTGGAACTATAAACCGATCAAAGCAGCGGCACAAGCCGGTTTTGTGGGAGGATTTAGCGACGGAACCTTTCGTCCCCAGGAAAACGTACAGCGCTTGCAGGTAATTGTCTCCTTAGTCAACGGATTGGCATTAACAGCCGCTCACGGCTCTGCATTACAAAACTTTACAGACAGTCAAACCCTTGTCAAATATGCGCGTTCCGCTGTTGCAACTGCGACACAGCAGAGAATTGTGGTAAATTATCCAGACCCCAAGAAAATCGAACCAAAGCGGGAAGCAACCAGAGCTGAAGTAGCAGCAATGGTTTATCAAGCACTGGTAGCCATTAAACGCATCTCTCCTATTAACTCGCCATATATAATTTTTCCTGCTAACCATTGATTAGTAGAATATACTCATCTACAATTCGTTAATTCGTAATTTAGGTTTTAGCTATCAGCTATCAGGTTTTAGCTATCAGCTATCAGCTATCAGCGAGAGCAGGGTTTAATATTTCACCGAGGAGGGAAGGTGCAAGTCGTCTTGTTGGGGCGGCGTGTCGGCGGAAAGAATATGGGCATCCGTCGAACTGCCTTGTCAAATCCTCATCCAATTGCCAGCTAATAGCTAATAGCTCAAAACTGATAGCTTTAACCAGAGAAACACTACCAAAAACGATTTATACTACTTGGGAACAGTTCACCGTATCAAAAGGTACTTTACTTTTTTTAACGATGGTAGCAGAATATATGCCCATCACTTCCAGTTTCCCACCCATGTTCATTCAAACATCGAACGTGACTAACAACTTGGCAGTATCGCTGTTAACACACTATAGTTTTGACCTCGGTGGATATAATGCCAGCGAGTTAGTTAAACGTTGGGAAAATCAATATCCCTCAAATTGGGTACATTTGGCAATCATCGAGGCTTTATATCAAGGCCGTTATAAAGCAGTTTCGGCGCAGCAAATATTAACACTTTGGCTGAGAAGGAATCATCCTAGCTACCATTTCAACATGGAGTTTGAGCGCTTAATTTGCAACAAGCTACCAGAAGATTTGAGATGGAATAACAGCTTGCCACCGCTGCCACCAGCATTACCAAGCGTAGGTAACAGCAATCCGACGATCGAAGACGTAATGAGGAATTACGAATCCTCAACCTCATATCGTAGAAATATTCAAAGCGAGCAAGCCACAGAAAAGCCTGTAGAATCAGCGAGTGCTAGAGCCGAAGAAGATTGCATCGCTCGAAACCCATCAAAAATACTTCCCAGTTCAACTAGTATGGTTTTTGTGCCCAGAATGCAATCTGAGACATCCATCACCCGCAGCAACGGATCGAGAACTTTAACACAAACGAGATATATTGAGAAAAATTCCGAATTTGACAAATTCAAGGAATTAAAGCAATTAGAAGAATCACAACAAATAGAAAAACCTTTGGTTTCCGAAAAGATAGTTAAATTTCTCCCCCCAGAAAGAAATCATCCACCCATCGAGCAATTTACCCCGGAGAAGAGTGATTCTAGCGATACGTTTACCTCTAAGTTGAAAGGGGTGATGGGGTAGAGGGGGGAGATGGGGAGATGGGGAGATGGGGAGATGGGGAGAGGGGGAGATGGGGAGAACAATAGACATCTCCGGAAAAGAAAAAGACCCCTCTCCAAACCTCTCCCCCACTGGGGAGAGGCTTTAAACCCCCATTCCCTCATAGGGAAGGGGGGTAGGGGGGTTAGGTTTGTGTGTAATTTAAAACCATAGAAATGTTTTCCGGAGATGTCTAATAAATAATTATTCCCAATTCCCAATTCCCAATTCTTAACTGATTACTACTCAATTCTGGCTTTCAATCCGTTGTTTTTGAATATTTTTACTAAGTTGTTGGCTTTGTCGCGGTTGTCGAATATTCCTGCTTGCATTACTCTTTTACCGCCTCTGTTGGTGCGGAATGCGTCGGGTACGATGAATTTTACTAGTTCCTGCTGTCTGGGGGTAACTGCTTCTACTATCACGCGGTAAGAAGCTGTTTGAGTTTGAGTTGTGAATGCTTGCCTTTGGGGTGGATTTTGATTGGTTGCAGGTTTGTTGAAAATGGGTGCTGGTAAGTTTGTATTGCCTTCGGGTACGGCTAAAAGAGCCGATTTACCTGTTGGGGCTGGTTGTAATGTTGGTAATGAAGGTGTATTTGCTGGCAGTTGCGATAAGCCGGAGGCTTGACGCTCCGCGTATCGCGTTGGTGCTATGGGTTGAGTTGCTTGTGGTGCGACGAATTCAATTGTATCTGGCTCCACCTGTACGAAATTTAATTGTTGTTCTGTTTGTTGTTCTGTTTGGGGTGCTGGTGGTTTTGGGGCTACTCTGGGTTTGAGTAATGTTGGCGAGATTCTGGATAGTTGAGATATTTGGGTTTCTGCTGGTGCGGCCGTTGCTGTGACGTTTACAATTCCGGCAATGCGACTGTCGGTTAAAGTGTTGCCGTAAGCAGCAACTTCTTGTTTGGCAGCTTCGGCGTTGATATCGTAGCGCCCATTGGAATTAAATTGATTGCCGCCTGGATTTGATGAATTACCCAAATCTGGTATGGCTTGAGCTATTACTACTAATCCGTCTTCTTTATTGTCGGAAATAATATTATCTCGTAAAACAGGGCGAGAAGCAGCTTGCACTACAATCCCGGTTCTATTTTGTGAAATTTTGTTACTAATTATTTGAGGGGTTGCATTTTGGGCAATATTAATCCCAAAGCCGGTATCTTCAAAGGTATTTCCCTTGATTTCGGGTTGAGATGTTCCTGAAACTGTAATCCCATTGGCACCATTTTGATAAAAATAGTTGTTGTGGATTTTGGGCGCAGCTTTACCCGTTACTGCAATTCCATCTTGAGTCGAACCAGTAAAGGTGTTTTGTTCTAATACTGGCTGATTTAATTCAACCCACATACCGTAACCGCGAAGATTGGGATTAGTTACCGTTACACCAGCTAATTTAGAGTTACCAGTAGCAACAATGCTAATGTTTTTACTGCCGTAATAACGACTGAGATATTCACCACCCCCTTGGATGATAATCTCCCTGCCTCGATCGCTAATATCTCCTTGAATGGAAACGCCTTGTTTGAGAATTAAAGGAAATTGTTCTCCCGTTTCGGCGCTGTAGGTACCTGCTTCAAGTTTAATTACCGTATTATCCTTGGCCATTCGCAACGCTTGAGTAATCGTTTTTAACGGACTATTTTCGCTGCCATTTGTATTTTGGTCATTTCCGATACTTGGGTTGACAAACAGTACATTAACCTGAGAAATTGAGTTCTCACTGAGGATAAAATCCTCTGACATGGGCGATATCTGAGCAACAGCAATATTTGAGCCTGTGCTTGGTAAAGTCGTAGTAAGGCTGGTTAAACCTGCTGTAATCAATAGAACTGAATAGATAGAAGAAGTACGCATATGAGATTCGGGGTAGGAATATGATTTAAAAGCTTTAATAATCTGCTTGAGCAACAGAATATTATCCGTAATTAACCTGTGGAAAATTAGATTAATAGTACATTTTTTACATAGATTACATCCAAATTGTTGTTTTTATATCCTCGATAGAGAGAATATTAAAAATTTCAGTAGGATGATTGACTGAGAGATTTTAGATTCCAAAAGTAAGTATATTGTGATACATTTTTTGTATATTTGAATTTAAAAACTCAATCCAAAATCTGAAATTGCATTTTCGTCACGTTCGTAACACGTGTAACTACTTTTTTTAAAAAAAAGCAATTTAAGAAAAAAATCAACGATGAAAACAACATTAGCAAAATGAAGCAGGCTGACTGTTACGATGAAAGCAATGATGGAGTTGTTGTAATGGTCGAGCCATACAGCCAGAAAGAACAAGTACAGCAAGTGGTTTTACGAATATTAGATGCGAATTTAGACCGTAGTCGTGAAGGTTTGCGGATTATCGAGGAATGGTGTCGCTTTGGCTTAGATAATAGCGAATTTACTCGTGAATGCAAGCACTTACGGCAAGAGGTTGCTAAATGGCATACACCTGACTTAAGAGCGGCTCGGAACACACCAGGTGATACGGGTACGGAATTAAGCCATCCGCAAGAAGAACAACGTGAAAGCGTCAAATCCTTGTTGCAGGCTAACTTCTGTCGGGTAGAAGAAGCTCTACGGGTGCTGGAAGAATACGGAAAACTTTACAGTGTCGGAATGGGTAAAGCATTTAAGCAAATTCGCTATCGAGTTTATACGCTCGAAAGTAATTTGATGGGCTTTGCTCGATACCAACAACTTTTGCGATCGCGCTTGTATTTAGTCACCTCCCAAAGCGAACATTTACTGGAAACTGTAGAAGCAGCCCTCAAAGGTGGGTTAACGCTGGTACAGTATCGCGAAAAAACAGCCGATGATACTGTTCGTTTAGAACAAGCTAGGAAACTTTGCCAACTGTGTCACGATTATGATGCATTATTTTTGGTCAACGACCGTGTAGACTTAGCTTTAGCTGTAGATGCCGATGGCGTGCATTTAGGACAGCAGGATATGCCCATATCCATCGCTCGCGATTTACTCGGCCCTCATAGGCTGATAGGTCGTTCTACCACAAATAGTGACGAAATGCAAAGGGCAATTACCGAAGGTGCCGATTATGTTGGTGTTGGGCCAATATACGAAACTCCGACAAAAGAAAATAAGCCAGCAGTTGGTTTGCAATATGTGAGCTATGCGGCAAAAAATTGTCCCATACCCTGGTTTGCGATCGGTGGAATAGATCCCAATAATCTCAATGATGTAGTTGAAATTGGAGCAAGTCGGGTAGCGATAGTGCGAAGCATCATGCAGGCAGAACAACCAACCTTAGTAGCGCAATATTTTCTATCTCAACTACATCGTCCTCAAACAGTAACTAGTAAATCAAAGGTGTATGAACAGTCTTGAATTGCAAGTAAACGGAGAAACCCGTACTTGTGTTGAGGAAACTAATTTACCCAATTTGCTCGTGCAATTAGGTTATAATCCTCGCCTAGTTGCTGTCGAGTATAATGGCGAAATTTTGCATCGTCAATATTGGGAGAATACAAGAATACAGCCAAATGACCGTTTGGAAATAGTTACGATTGTCGGGGGAGGGTGAATCAGTTATCAATTATCAATTATCAGCTTGTAGGGTGTGTTACTAGTACAAGTCGGCGTAAATAAGGCAACCATTAAAAATAGCTGAAAAGCCTA
>NZ_CAWUDI010000089.1:0-12644 GCF_963920925.1 Calothrix sp. CCY 0018
GCTTCAGCGCATCCGGATTTCAGATGCGCTGAAGCGCTACTACGAGCCATTTAAAATTAATGTGGCGAAAGTAGTGATAATACCCATCAAAATCAATCAAACTTGCAAAACCTTTACTTCTTCGCCAGCCTTAACTGATGATTTACCCACTTCTAAAACTGCCAAAGCATTAGTTTGAGCTAAATTAATCAAATTACCAGAACTTTTACTACCACCAGCAGCACTAAATTGATAAACTCCGTCAATTAAATCTAGCTTTCCCCAAATGTAAGTTTCGCGTTTACCGTTGGAGCTTAAATCATCATTAGTTTGGGCTTTGATAAATTTGGGTTGCCAACCTTCCGCAATGCTGGAACATTTTTTGATAACTGGTTGCACAAAACGCCAATAACTTACTAAAGCTGAAACTGGATTTCCTGGTAAACCGAAATATATTGAGGAATTAGGCATGGGGAAACGGGCTACAGTTAAAGGTTTTCCCGGTTTCATGGCTACGGAATTTACTTTGATTTCTCCTCCAAGAGATTCTATAATTTTTTTGACGTAATCGTAATCTCCCACCGAGACACCGCCAGATGAAAGCACTATATCAGCATTGGCGATCGCCTTAGAAATTGCTTGTTTGAGTGCTTCGGGTTCATCTTTAATGATTCCTAAGATCAAAGGTTCACCACCAGATTGTTTTACTAAAGCGGCTAAAGCGTACTGATTTGAATCTACAATTTGTCCGGGTTGTAGATTATCATCGGGTGTTACTAGTTCGTTACCTGTAGATAAAATCGCTACTTTAACGCGGCGAAAAACATTTAATTTAGTGCATTGTGCGGCAGCTAAAACGGCTATTTCGGGAGCATTAAGCTGAATATTTGGTGGTAATAATTCTGCTCCAGCTTGGTAATAAGCAGCACGATGTCTGACAAATTCTTGAGCTTCTGGTGCTTTGAGGATAAATACTTGATTATCTTCGCGACGGGTATTTTCCTGCATAACTACCGTATCAGCACCTTGCGGCATTACCGCACCAGTGAAAATCCGCGCAGCTTGTCCCGATTGAATGTTAGATTGAGGTTGATAGCCTGCGGGAATATCCTCAACAAGTTTTAAAACCGCAGGCTTTTTCTCACTAGCTTCTCGAACATCTTGATAAATTACAGCATAACCATCCATCGCTGAATTATCCCAATGAGGAAAATCGAGTTTACTGGTAACTGGTGAAGCTAAAATTCTTCCGGTAGCTGTTAATAAATCTACGGTTTCTATATCTGTTTGATTATTTAAAGGTTTGGCTAAATTGAAAATAATATTTTCTGCTTCGTTTACCGATCGCATTGCGAGTTAATCCTATGAATAGAGAACAGGGAACAGGGAATAGAGAAGAAAGACGATATTAATAAAAATTTTGTTAGGTTAAATGGTCAATAATTTATTTTATTTCAATCAAACATTATTGAAGAACTCTTTAATAAACATTGAAATGCTGTAGAACCTACTGATACAGGGAAATTTAAGGGTAAACACTCAAGCATATACCGATAAAACTTAAGTAAAAATAACATATCAAACTTATCAGTATTTTGAATATGAAAAGTAAAGGATTAGCATATATTTTGTGGTTTTTATGTGCTTTTAGTATATGCGGCGCTCAACGTTTTTATTGCAAAAGGTATATTAGCGGCTTTATTTATCTTTTCACTTTCGGATTTTTTGGTATAGGACAATTTATCGATTTATTTACCATTCCAAATATGGTGGATGAAGAAAATCTGAAATATCAGGCATTATACGGATATCAAAATATCAATATTAACGGTAATCCTCAAGTTACCATAAATGTTGACGCTCGGAATCATGCATATAAAACTGCTAATAATAGAAAAGTCTCGGATACTATACAAATCTTGCAAGCAGCGAAGAATAATAGGGGAATGGTGTCTCTTTCTGATTGTGTTCTTGCAACTGGTAAAGAAACCGCACAGGTTAAGCAGACGTTAGATAAAATGTGTCAAGAAGAATTGATAGAAATGACTAATCTACCCGATTCGGGAGCTATAGTTTATAAGTTGCTTTAAATTAAGCTTTTATTTCCAAAAATAGAGCTTTAACTCAAAATTGAAAATAAGATTTGATATTTTTAGATATCATATATTTTTAATCACATTTTGCTCAAGATATTGAGCAATTTCTTTTTTCTCTATACTTCCTTCAGCGACTTTTAAAACTAAAAGATAAGTTTCTTCGTTATCGGTATTTAAAATATAGCCATTCAATCTTAAAAAAGTATCCATCACCGCAAAAGCAGTCCGCTTATTACCATCTATAAAAGGATGATTTTTGGCAATATGGTATAGATAAGCGGCAGCTTGTTCGTAAATTGTTGCGTGTAAATATTCTCCGAAAAACGTTGCTTGCGGTTGTGCTAGCGCAGATTCTAGCAAGCCTTCGTCTCTCACACCAGCAGTACCGCCAAAGCTCGCAACTTGATCTAAGTGAATTTCAATTGCTTCGGATACCGAAATAAATTTAGGAATCAGCAAGACGACGATAAACCTCTTCTCTTTCTCGTTTTGATGCTAAATAAGCTTGCCAAACTTCGCTGTCATGGGAATTATTTTGATATTTTTCTTTAAAAATACGTACAACTTCTAATAATTCACTTAATTGTGATTCTGGTATTTGTTCTAATTCTTGAAGAATTTGTTCTTTAACAGTCATTTTTCTATATGTAGATAGGGAACAGGAAACAGGGAACGGGGAATAGGCAATAACGATAAGAAGTAGTATTAATTGTTTATATAATATCAAAAATGCAAATGCTTTTCTGTCGCAGGTTTTAGCGACTTTTTGTCAAGATATGCCCTTATTACTTCTTTTTGCCGTTTCCCGTTCCCTATTCCCTCTGACAATATTTAATTATAAAACGGTAGATGCCGTTCCAATCCTAATAAATAACTAAGCCATTTGCTTATTCTGATATTTCTTTAAATCGGCAGGTGCAAATACACCTTCTTCGGTAATAATTGCGGCGATTAATTCTGCTGGAGTCACATCAAAAGCCGGATTATAATAATCAACTCCTTGTGGTGCGAGGATAGTTTCTCCTATTTGATAAATTTCCGCCGGATTGCGTTCCTCAATAGGAATTTCATTACCGTTAGCAACGGAAAAATCAACTGTAGAAAGAGGTGCCGCAACAAAGAAAGGTACGTTATGAGCTTTTGCAATCAGCGCCAAACTATAAGTACCAATTTTATTTGCAGCATCACCATTCGCAGCAATTCTATCAGCACCAACAACAACAGCATGAATTAAATTTTGTTTCATGCAATGCGCTGCCATGCTATCGGTAATTAAAGTTACTGGAATACCTTCTTGAACGCATTCCCAAGTTGTTAATTTAGCGCCTTGAAATCTAGGTCGGGTTTCATCAGCAAAAAGTTTTTCTAAACGTCCTTCTCGCCAAGCAGAACGCACTATACCCAAAGCAGTGCCGTAACCCGCAGTTGCGAGCGCACCAGCATTACAGTGAGTTAGTAAAGTTAATTTTTCTGGTGTTTCGGGTAATGCTTTCAAACCATTATCGCCAATTTTATGACAGGTTTGTAAGTCTTCAGCATTGATAGCTTGAGCGGTTTCTAAAAGAGTATTTTTGATTTCGTCTATAGTGCCGATGGATTCATAAGCAGTTTTGAGCATCCGTGAAATTGCCCAAAACAAGTTAACTGCTGTAGGACGAGTTTCGCGCAGCATTTGTGCAACTTGTTCCAAACGGTTTAAGAACTCATGGCGATCGCCCGTCTTAATTTCCCTAGCTCCCAGATACATACCGTATGCAGCAGCAACCCCAATTGCAGGCGCACCACGGACAATCATAGTTTTAATCGCCTGCGCCATATCTTCACTACGGTGAATTTCTACATAGGAATACTCATAGGGTAAACGAGTTTGATCGATTAAAGAAACGGAATCTTTATGCCA
Organism: Calothrix sp. CCY 0018; assembly: GCF_963920925.1. Taxonomy (NCBI): domain Bacteria; kingdom Bacillati; phylum Cyanobacteriota; class Cyanophyceae; order Nostocales; family Calotrichaceae; genus Calothrix; species Calothrix sp. CCY 0018. The sequence goes on from NZ_CAWUDI010000089.1 coordinate 3,976, forward strand.
AATTACAGGATATACGGGATTTTTTTGAAACATCTTTCGTTGAGCTAAAAATTTAATTGCTGAGTGAAAGGGAGGAGATAGGGAGATGGGGAGATGAAAAGAAAAATTACTAACTCTCAACTCCTAATTCCTCACTCCTAACTATTCCCAATCACTTGCAATCAATTGTAATTAAACTACAGCAGATGGTTGATTGCTGAAGAAAATTTTTAAAATTCTTTGAGCAATTTGAGGACTTGTTAAACCTAATTCTGCTTTGCTTTGATCGGGTTTTGCATGATCCACTAAAATATCCGGTACGCCAAAACGCTTGATGGGTACCAAAATATCGGCATCCAATAGGGCTTCTGCAACCGCCGAACCAAAACCGCCCATTAGACAACCTTCTTCTAAAGTGACTACTCGCCCTATTTCTTTAGCTAAGGGGAACATTAATTCCGTATCCAAAGGTTTACAGAAACGAGCATTAATTACGGTGGCTTCGATACCGTGTTCGCTGAGAATTTCCGCTGCTTGTAGCGTTGAATTCACCATCGAACCGTAGCCGATCATTAATACGTCATCGCCGTTACGGAGAATTTCGCCTTTACCGATTTCCAAAGGTTCCCAACCTTCTTCCATCAAAGGCACACCATAACCGTTGCCGCGAGGGAAACGCATGGCGATCGGTCCTTTGGTATAGTTAACACCCGTTACTGTCATTCGCTGAAGTTCGGCTTCATCCTTGGGTGCCATCATCACCATGTTCGGAATGCAGCGCATATAAGCAATATCGTACATTCCCTGGTGGGTGGGGCCATCATCACCGACAATTCCCGCTCTATCTAGACAGAAGAATACGGGTAAATTTTGGATGCAAACATCGTGAACTATTTGGTCGTAACCGCGTTGCAAGAAAGTAGAATAAATATCGGCAACGGGACGCATTCCTTGAGTAGCCAATCCAGCGGCAAGGGTAACTGCGTGTTGCTCGGCAATTCCTACGTCTATATATTGTTTGGGTAGCTTTGCTTGCAGCTTATCCAAACAAGTTCCCGTAGCCATTGCAGCCGTAATACCGATAATTTTCGGATTTTGCTCGGCAAGATTTACTAAAGTATCAGCAAAAACTTTCGAGTACTTCGGCGGTTTGGGCTTGCTCGAAGGAACTGCTTTACCAGTTGTTAAATTAAACGGACTTTGAGCGTGATAGCCGACTTTATCTTTTTCGGCAATATCGTAACCCTTGCCCTTGATTGTCGCTACATGAACTAAAACGGGACCAGGTATTTTATGTGCCTGCTTAAAAGTAGCAATCAAATCTTCGAGATTATGACCGTCAACTGGCCCCATATAGGTAAAGCCGAGTTCTTCAAACACCGCACCAACCTTGGGAACCGCTAATCGCTTCATTCCTTCCTTGATGCGTTCGAGTTCTGGTGGTATCGAATCCCCGCCAACAAAAGGAAGTTGCTTAACTTGTTCCTCAAAATTGTCCTTGATAAACTGCATCGGTGGAGACAACCGCATTTTATTCAAATAGCGGGGAATTGCGCCGACGTTAGGAGAAATTGACATTTCGTTGTCATTGAGGACAACCAATAAATTAGTATTGGGCAAATGTCCGGCATGGTTGATAGCTTCTAAAGCCATACCACCAGTCAAAGCTCCATCGCCGATAATAGCAGCAACTTTGAAATTTTCTCCCTTCATATCTCGGGCGATCGCCATTCCTAGCCCCGCTGAAATACTGGTAGAAGCGTGTCCCGCGCCAAAATGGTCAAATTTATTTTCGCAGCGTTTCAGATAGCCTGCCACTCCATCCTTCTGTCGTAAGGTGTGGAAATGACTGTAACGTCCAGTAATCAATTTGTGGGGATATGCTTGGTGTCCCACATCCCAAATAACTTTATCTCTATCTAAATCCAGGGTTTGATAAAGCCCCAATGTTAACTCAACAACACCCAACCCAGGCCCAAGGTGTCCGCCGGTAGCTGCTACCGTTTGTAAATGCTTGTCTCGAATTTGACGGGCAATCTGCTCAAGTTGCCGAATCGATAACCCGTGCAACTGATTTGGATGAGTAATTTCACTCAGGTGCATATTTACTGGGTTTTCCTCTCTACAATTATTTGTATACTGATTGTCCCACGGGAATGGGAAATTGGGGGGAATTTAGGGTGGGGAGATGGGGATATAGAGGAGAGGGGGAAGAGGGGGAAGAGGGGGAAGAGGGGGATGGGGAAGATATTTGGTAGGAGTAATTACGAATTATGAATTATATTTTCGGTAAATGAAGCGATTGGAGCAGTTTCGACAAATAAAAGCGGTATTTTGGCTGCATTGCAAATGTTTAAACACATAATTTGCGATCGCGAATGCAGCTTCACTGTGCTAACACTGCATTCGCAATTGGCATTTTGCTAATCATTTCACAGCTGTTTTTAAAGTCTAATTATATATTCTACCTGGCGACTGTAAGTCGCGGCTACACAAGCAAAACCCACCTCCGTGGGTTAAATATATCCTAGTCCACGCAGGTGGACAATGCGAAGTGTAGTAGAGCCAGCGCGTTGCGGAGGAACACGCACCGTTGTAGCGACTGGCGTGCGGTAATAAAGCGCCGGATACTTTTAAAACATCCTCTAAATATTTTGTAAGTTTTTAATCCATAAACGTAAGTGGGTTAATACAAATAAATATAATACGCTCAGTCATTGCGAGGAACGAAGCAATCCCAGTCACTGCGGTTGCTATTTCCCTTGGGGAGACGCTGCGCTAACGTCGTTTCTCCTCGCAATGACATCTTACATTTAATTATGCCTACCTACTTACTATAAAATTATGTAGAAGGTATTTTCAAAAAAATATTTGTTTTTAATTTTTTTCCCACTGATGAATCTAGATTTTTTGGTCATTGTTGTGACGTAGGAAAGCAATTCCAAATGCTAGAAAATCTTAGCTAGTTAGTAATTCCTGTTGATTTTAGAAAAATTAAATACCATTATCAGTAAAAAACACAAAGGAAAAACCAGGGTGCAATGATTAAAACTAAGTTGAACAGTTTATGGAATTTTAAGACAAAGATTCTACTAGGATGTATTAGTTTAAGCGTAACTTCAATCAGCCCCTGTTTTGCTCAAAGCAACATTGCACCAGATAACACTTTAGGTATTGAAGCTTCAGAAGTTACACCAAATGTGAATAATCCAGATGGTATTCCCAGCGAGTTGATAGAAGGTGGAGCAGAGCGGGGTCAAAATTTATTCCACAGTTTGCAAGAATTTAACGTCAATGAAGGGAGAGGAGCTTATTTTGTTGTTCCAAATGATATTCAAAATGTTTTAACAAGAGTCACGGGAAATAATGCTTCCCTAATAAATGGAATTTTGGGAACCATATCAAATAGAAATTTCGATCCAACGAATGCGAATTTATTTTTAATTAATCCTTCGGGAATTGTTTTTGGAGAAAATGCCACTTTAAATGTCAATGGTTCCTTTGTGGGGACAACTGCGAATGCAATTGAATTTAGGGAACAAGGATTTTTTAGTGCAACCAATCCCCAAGCACCACCTTTATTAACGGTAGATACGAATGGGTTATTGTTTAATCAAATTAATCAAAATGCAGCGATTCAAAATAATTCAGTTGCAGACGTGGGGTTAAATCCAATAGAGTTGTCAGCAACTCCATTAGATAGTTTTACTCTTAAGGGTTTGCGAGTAGCAGATGGTAACAGTTTACTGTTGGTAGGGGGTGATATCAACATAGATGGTGGTGGATTGGTTGCTTTGGGTGGACGAGTAGATTTGGCAGGGTTAGCAGGTGATGGAAAAGTTGGATTAAATGTTGATGGTAACAACCTGAGTTTAAGTATTCCTAATGATGTAGCCAGAGCCGATATATTGCTTACAAATAATGCAGTTATTGATGTGAGCGCTGGTGGGGGAGGCTCAATTGCAGTTAATGCCAGGAATTTACAGGTGAGAGATACGAGTCTGCTTTCGGCTGGCATAGGTTCGGGTTTGGGAACACCTGAGTCTCAAGCGGGAGATATTACGGTTAATGCTACTGATATTGTTTTGTTTGAAACTAGTTTTGCCTTTAACGGGGTAAGTTTTGGGGGTATTGGTAAAGCAGGGGATTTATCTATTACTACTGGTTCCCTTGAGGTTCTCAATGGTGCCTACCTTTCAGCAAGTATCTTCGACAATGGAAAAGGGGAAGCAGGTACTGTCACTATCAATGCAACTGATTTGGTCAAATTTGATGAAGGTATCGATGGATTTTCCACTGGGGCAGTAAGCAGAGTGGAACCTGGAGCAAAAGGCAATGCGGGGGGTGTGTCAATAACCACTGGTTCCCTCTCTGTTACCAATGGTGCCCAACTTGATGTCACTACCTTTGGAATTGGAAATGCTGGCAGAGTTGAGATCATTGCCAATGATTTTGTCAAATTTGATGGGGAATTTCCCACTGGGGCACGAAGCAGTGTGGGACCTGGAGCAGAAGGCAATGCGGGAGGTGTGTCAATAACCACTGGTGCCCTCTCCGTTTTAAATGGTGCCCGACTTAATGCCAGTACCTTGGGAATTGGAGATGCTGGCAGTATTGAGATTACTGCCAATGATTTTGTCAAATTTGATGGGGGGGAGGGAATTCTCACTGGGGCATTAAGCTCAGTTAATTCTACAGGAAAAGGCAAAGCGGGGGGTGTGTCAATAACCACTGGTTCCCTCTCCGTTTTAAATGGTGCCCGACTTAATGCCAGTACCTTTGGAATTGGAGATGCTGGCAGTGTTGAAATTACTGCCAATGATTTGGTCAAATTTGATGGGGAAAATAAGCATGGATCTCTCAGTGAGGCATCCAGCGAAGTATCTTCCACAGGAAAAGGCAAAGCGGGGGGTGTGTCAATAACCACTGGTTCCCTCTTTGTTTTGAATGGTGCCCAACTTGGTGCCGGTACCTTTGGAATTGGAAATGCTGGCAGTGTTGAGATTAGTGCCAATGATTTAGTCAAATTTGATGGGGAAAGTAAGAATGGAACTCCCAGTGGGGCATTCAGCACAGTGGTGCTTGAAGCAAAAGGCGATGCGGGGGGTGTGTCAATAACCACTGGTTCCCTCTCCGTTTTAAATGGTGCCCTACTTGATGCTAGTACCAGAGGAATTGGAGATGCTGGCAGTGTTGAGATTAGTGCCAATGATTTGGTCAAATTTGATGGGGAATTTCGCACTGGGGCACGAAGCCAAGTGGATTCTGGAGCAAAAGGCAATGCGGGGGGTGTGTCAATAACCACTGGTTCCCTCTCTGTTCTCAATGGTGCCCAACTTGATGCCAGTACCAGAGGAATTGGAAATGCTGGCAGTGTTGAAATTACTGCCAATGATTTGGTCAAATTTGATGGAAGTAACAGTGGGGCATTTAGCCAAGTGGAATCTGGAGCAGAAGGGGATGCGGGGGGTGTGTCAATAACCACTGGTTCCCTCTCTGTTCTCAATGGTGCCCAACTTAGTGCCAGTACCATTGGTTTAGGAGATGCTGGCAGAGTTGAAATTTCTGCCAATGATTTGGTCAAATTTGATGGGGAATTTCCCACTGGGGCATTCAGCAGAGTGGAATCTGGAGCAGAAGGGGATGCGGGGGGTGTGTTAATAAACACTGGTTCCCTCTCTGTTCTCAATGGTGCCCAACTTGATGCCAGTACCATTGGTTTAGGTAATGCTGGCAGTGTTGAAATTACTGCCAATGATTTGGTCAAATTTGATGGGGAAAGTATCGATGGATTTCCCAGTGGGGCATTCAGCACAGTGGAATCTGAAGCAGAAGGCGATGCGGGGGGTGTGTCAATAACCACTGGTTCCCTTGAAGTTACCAATGGTGCCCAACTTAGTGCCAGTACCTTTGGTGAAGGCAAAGGGGGAAATTTAACCGTTAATGCTGACACCTTAGAACTTAAAGATAATGGTATAATCGTAGCCGGAAGTAGGTCAGATTCGGGTATTGCAGGCAATATCGAAATTAACCTAAAAGATAATTTCAACGCCGATAACGGACGAGTTATCACCTGATCACAACGAAGCAGGGGAGGTAATATTAAAATCACAACAGGCAAAAATATCATCCTCCGCAACAACAGCGATATTAATACAACACTTCAATCAACAGAAGGAAGTGGTGGTAATATCACCCTTAATGGTAATGCGATAGTTGCCTTAGAAGACAGCGATATTCTGGCATTTGCAGCACAAGGAAGGGGAGGTAATATCATCTTTGATACCCGTGTTTTTTTTAGTGAGCCGCTCTTTTCTTCTAGACCGCAAAACGCTAAACTCACAGCAGAAGAGTTAGATGATTTAGATGGTAACAACCGTGTGGATGTTGATGCTAGTGGTAGCATCAGTTCTGGAACCGTTAGCGGTCAAACAGATCCTAGCTTTTTGCAAAATAGCCTCATAGAATTACCACAAAACCAAATTGATACCGAAACTTTAATTGCGAATAGCTGCGTAGTCAGAAGTAACCAAAGAAACGGTACTTTCTATATTATTGGTAGTCAAGGTTTTCCGTATCGTCCCGGTGATGCAGTTCCTTCAAAATATTCAGCGATTGAAGTACAACCCGTACCAAATAATACTTCTTCAACTAAACCTCGTCGTCGCTGGAAAATGGGAGACCCCATTGTCGAACCAAATGGGGTGTATCGTTTGGAAAATGGCCGGCGTATACTTAGTCGGGAATGTGGAACGTGAGACTTTTTACAATCCCGGCTGTGGATTCACCGAACCACCGGGAACAATTGGAGTATCTGGTTGCGGCTGCTGTCTTTCCAAATATTGACTTAATACATAAGCCATATCTCCGCGAGTCATGGGTTTGAGAGGAGAAAGTTGAGGCTGCCAACTGTCGATAAATCCTTCAGTTATAACCGTTGCAACAGCTTTTCTTGCCCAATTTGGAATTGATTCTTTATCCGAATATTGGGAAAGTATTTCAGCTACAGTGTCATCAGAAAACTGAAATACACCATAAGCTTGAGCAAATATTGCCAAACCTTCCGCTCTGGTAACTCTTTGATTGGGGAAAAATAAATTTCCTCGATAACCTTGCATTATTTCAGTTTTCAAAACGGTTTGAATATCTTTATAAGCCCAATGAGAAGATGGAACATCAGCAACCTGTACATCTTTATCTGTAACTTGCCGCTTATCAAGTCCAAAAGTTTTTACCATAATCGCGGCTAACTCAGCCCGACTCATCAACTTTTCAGCGTAAAAATTACCATCCGAAAAATTAGTCATTAATTTAGCCGTAACTACTCTTTTAATGGCTTTAGATGATTGTGCTGAATCTTGCGGCTGTTCCTCTTCAACACCTACATCCTTAAAATCGGGTAGTGGCAAATTTTGCTTCTGCTCTCGTTCCATATTGACCAAATATGGCTGTTGAAGCCTGTTTTGGTCTTCAGCATAAGCAGCGACAGAAAACCCCGGTATCAAAAAGATTAATGAAAGCGAGCTGATAAACTTACCCATGATTTATAGTTGTAATCAAAATTCTCCCAATTCTAACTGACAACAAGCGTGACTCAGGAGTTTCTTAATTTCAGTAATTTACCTGAACTTAAATATCAAGATTGCTGATGAGAGCTATCAAAGTAAGCCGCTCGACCTCTAATATAAAGTAATTGTTGGCCTTTTATAAAAGGAGTTTCGGGAATGACCGCAACAGAAGATCCTGTAAAGTTGATGAAGCAAGAAGTCGGTAAAGCCGCTGCAAATTTAGTTAAATCCGGTTCCATCGTCGGATTGGGAACGGGTTCAACCACCGCTTTCACCATTCAATTTCTTGGCGATCGCATCAAATCTGGCGAGTTAAAAGATATCGTTGGTATCCCCACATCTTTTCAATCGGAAGTTTTAGCCAAGCAATATGGCGTACCTTTAACCACCTTAGACGCGATCGACCATATTGATATAGCCATTGACGGTGCAGATGAAGTAGATCCCTCGAAAAATCTGATCAAAGGTGGTGGTGCTGCCCACACCCGCGAAAAAGTTGTAGACTATCTCGCCGATCGATTCATCGTAGTTGTAGATAGCGGTAAATTAGTCAGTCGTTTGGGTGAAACTTTTGCAGTACCCGTAGAAATCATCCCAATGGCAATTACCCCCGCAATGCAAGCGATTACCAAACTCGGCGGTAAACCAGAAATACGCATGGGTGTAAAAAAAGCAGGCCCCGTAATTACCGACCAAGGAAACATGGTAGTTGATGTCACATTTGATAACATCAGCGACCCAGAAAACTTAGAAAAAACACTTAATAATATTCCAGGTGTTTTAGAAAACGGTATTTTTGTTAACTGTGTAGATAAAGTTTTAATTGGCGAAGTTAAAGATAACAAGCCTGTTGTAAGAGAAATGTAGAGATTGTAGGGTGTGTTACGGCTCGCGAATATCTCGTTTTTATTAGTAATTAGAAAATGCCGTAACGCACCATTCTATATTTTGGTTAGTGAAAATCAATTAAATAATGTATTTATCTAAACATTTAATGTAGGGTGTGTTACGGCTCGCGAATATCTCGTTTTTATTAGTAACAGGACTTACGCAAAGCCCCCCTTAAAAAGGCAGGGCTGTTTCATTCTCCAGAGAAAAATGGTTCAATTACAAATAGGATAA
>NZ_CAWUDI010000090.1:0-9967 GCF_963920925.1 Calothrix sp. CCY 0018
AGTTTCTGCTGGTGCTTCCTCTACGGTTGCTTCAGTTTCTGCTGGTGCTTCCTCTGCGGTTGCTTCTTCTGCTGCTGCCGGAGCTTCTTCCTCAGAAGGTGCAGCTTCAGGAGTTATACCTTGTTCCTTGGCTAACAACTGTTCGCGGAATTTAGCAGCCATTTCTTCTGCTCTATCAAATACCGCATCCCGGTTCTTAATCATGTCGCCAGGTTCGGGTTCAAGCTGCTTGGTAGAGAGTGAAATTCTACCTCTCTCTGCATCCAAGTCAATAATCATTACTTTCAATTCATCATTGACATTGAACACGCTGTGAGGCGTATCGATATGTTCGTGAGAAATTTCGGAAATGTGTAGCAAACCGCTTACACCGCCAATATCGATAAAGGCACCGTAAGGCTTGATTCCGCGAACTGTACCAATTACAACTTCGCCTACTTCCAAACGATTCATCTTACGCTCAACCAATGCCCGACGATGAGACAATACAAGGCGGTTGCGCTCTTCATCTACTTCTAAGAATTTTAATGGTAGTTCTTCGCCCACTAAATCTTCTTTTGGCTTACGAGTACTTATATGAGAACCGGGAATAAATCCACGCAATCCTTCAATCCGCACTAATGCTCCACCACGGTTTGTTGCGAATACGCCGGAACGCACGGTGGCATCCTCTGTTTGCAGCTGACGTACCCGTTCCCAAGCCCGCATATACTCAATACGGCGAATAGAAAGAGTTAACTGACCTTCTTCATTCTCATCACTGAGAATGTAAAACTCCCGTGTTTCGTTGGATTGTAATACTTCTTCCGGGTTATCCACCCGGTTAATTGACATTTCTTGTATAGGTATATATGCTGCCGTTTTAGCACCAATGTCAATCAGAGCGCCGCGCGGCTCTAAACTAAAAACTGTACCTGGAACTATATCCCCTGGGCTGAAGTGATAATCATATTTATCAAGTAAAGCCGCGAAATCGTCGTGTGTAAACCCAATATCATTGGTTGGTTTCTGATTGACATTTACCATGCTTTATGTTTCCTGGTTTTATTCTCCGTAAAATTTTTTTGCCTCCTAGCGATGTATATCCAATCGCCTCGTTTTGGCACTGTCACACTTATATCCAATATAATATTATCCTAGCGCAGAAAAGCTGATTAAACACACATCAACTTTCAGATTATAAATTATATCAAATATTAATACTTTTTGTACCGTTAATAGTCAACATATTTTAGATTTTAGATTTTAGATTTTAGATTTTGGATTGGGTATGGGGCCGCAGGGCATTGATAATTAGTAATTGATAATTGTTTCCCTACTTTCTTTAAAATAGAAATAACCGCTGCTTTCCCTTAAATATAGATAGCAGCGGTTAATTATGATTTATATTTTTGTATTTTGCCGCAAATTTCGGCATTAACAAAATGTTTTCTTATTTTTCCTCTTTATTTTCAATCCGAGGAGGTTCGCGAAAGGCGATCGCAAAAAATAGGGTGCCGATCGCTAGGGCCAAAATCAAAATGTATGCAACGCTTTCCATATCCTTAAGTTCCTGCTGACTATCAGCCTGCAATCTTAGTGTACCAAGCTACAGGAGGTAATGGCCGCACAAATAAGCTAAATGATGATTTTTAGTTTTATTTTGCGACCATTCTTAACTTTTCTTTACTTAGAGGTGCTTAAAACGTAATTAAGCGGTTTCTCTTGTACGAGTAGTTTTGTCACCAACTTTGGCGAATCTACCCCATTCCACTTGTTCTTCGAGGTCTGCATCAACACCAGCAAATACATCTCGGTAAATTGTCCGAGAACCATGCCAAATGTGACCGAAGAAGAACAATAGCGCAAATACAGCGTGTCCGTATGTAAACCAACCTCTAGGACTGGTACGGAATACACCGTCAGAATTCAAGGTTTCGGTATCAAAATCAAACGGTTCGCCTAATTGAGCTTTACGAGCATATTCCTTAACTTTTATGGGGTCAGTAAATGTTTGACCATCTAAATCTCCACCATAGAAACTTACGGTTACACCAGTTTGCTCGAAGCTGTTCTTGGATTCTGCACGACGGAAGGGAATATCAGCGCGGATAACATTATCAGCATCTGTGAGAATTACGGGGAAGGTTTCAAAGAAGTTAGGAAGACGACGTACATCTAATACGCGACCTTCACCATCTTTGAATACCGGATGTCCCAGCCAAGAAAGCGCTATACCAGCACCTTTATTCATCTGACCAGTACGGAATAAACCACCTTTGGCGGGGCTATTACCTACATAGTCGAAGAAAGCGAGTTTTTCAGGTATTCTCGACCAAGCTTGATCTAAATTTTCACCATTGGCAAGACTAGCTTGAACCCGACGGTCAATTTCTTGGTGATAATAATTTTGGTCCCATTGATAGCGAGTTGGGCCAAATAATTCTACTGGAGTTGTGGCGCTACCGTACCACATGGTACCGGCAACAACGAATGCTGCGAAAAATACTGCTGCAATAGAACTTGAAAGTACGGTTTCAATGTTACCCATCCGTAGTGCTTTATAAAGCCTTTCTGGAGGTCGTACAGTCAAGTGGAACAAACCAGCAATAATTCCGACAATACCAGCAGCGATGTGGTGGGCTACTACTCCACCAGGGTTAAACGGGTTAAAACCTGCCGGCCCCCATTCCGGGGCTACTGCTTCAATATGACCCGTTAATCCATAGGGGTCAGAAATCCACATCCCTGGGCCAAATAAGCCGGTGAGGTGGAAAGCACCAAAACCGAAGCAAAGAAGACCGGATAAGAAAAGGTGGATACCAAACATTTTTGGTAAATCCAAAGCAGGTTCGCCGGTACGAGGATCTTGGAATAGTTCTAAATCCCAGTAAACCCAGTGCCAAACCGCAGCTAAGAATAACAAACCAGAAAGAACGATGTGAGCGGCAGCTACACCTTCAAACGACCAAAAACCAGGGTCGCCAGTAGGATTGCCAGTAACGCTCCAACCACCCCAAGATTCAACAACACCTAAACGTGCCATGAAGGGAAGTACAAACATCCCTTGTCGCCACATTGGGTTTAGTACGGGGTCAGAAGGATCGAAAATAGCTAGTTCGTATAAAGCCATCGAACCAGCCCAGCCAGCGACCAAGGCTGTGTGCATTAAATGTACAGAAATAAGCCGTCCTGGATCGTTCAGAACGACTGTATGTACTCGGTACCAGGGTAGTCCCATCGACTACGCTCCTCCTAGATGAATTATGTTTACAAACTTTTCGGAATGAATTTTTGTTATTAGCAAACTTGATTTTCGCATTAAGCGTGTCTTAATAAAAAAGAAACGCAGTCTCTAAACACGGTACAACCCATTTATGAAATTACTTTCATGTAGGTCGAAATTGCCATGTGAAAATGAGAATGTTGTGACATACCTTCATCAAACCATAGATTATTATGATTTAGGCTTCTCAGTGACTCCTTTATGAGGACATTTACTGAGCTTTAAAGCCGTGTGCCCCACGGTCTTTTGATCGGATTTGTTTTTTGAGTTTGTGGGCTGCGGTTAGCATTTATTGGGTTATACCCACATACTATATATACTATGAATTCTGCCTCCACTGCCATCTCATACTCCCGCCCCGAGGGTGAGATGTGAGACAGGAAAAGTCGAGATTGTTCAAAATTCTAACTATTGATGGAACTGTTTGCAAGAGTGTTAACAGCAGCCTTAACACCGATATGGGGTAACAGCAGCGAATATGAAAATACTTACAAGTAACTTCTAACATGGGTTGATTCAGCTTATGGAAGTGTTACTTTTCATCACTTCTCTCATAAAACTACTATTTTAATTTGCTATTAATTATCATAGTGTTTGTACTTGTTTTAATGTATAAAATGTTTAATAATGCTTGCGATCGCGAAATCTTCTTTCTTAACTATTTAATTTTGGTTGTTGGATTTTAACAATGGATTGACCACTTTTTTTTTAGGACTTACGCAAAGGTAACGTAACTGCGTCATTACTCACGAGAGGCGACGTAATCGCCAGAATCCTGCGATTGCTTCCCTACACTCCGTTTCGGTCGCAATGACAATTTCAGTTTGCGTAAGTCCTGTTTTTAAAGAAGCAATAAGATTTTTGATAAAAGGGAAATTTATTATTGAATGCGAGATTTGATGATGCACCGGATTATTCTTATCATCAATCGCCATTCACGGTACTGTGCGGCTTAGATGGAGTTGGCAAGGGAATAGAAATTAAATCTAATATCTGAAAATCTAAAATCTAAAATTGACCTCGATTACTTTACGACTGAGCGTATATCTTGCAATAAGCATTTAGCAGAAGCATTTCCCAAACGTTCGATGACTTGTTCGGCGGTAATGAGACGCTTCAAAACTACTTGACCAATATTTTGAGGTGGTGTCTCTCTGGGTACAGATAATACTGGTTGAACTTCCACCGTGACAATAGCTTCTTCAACTTGATAAAGCCACATCACCTCCGAGTCTTCCACCAGGCAAAGATTTAATCGTTCAATTTCTGGATGTCTTCGCCATGCTGAGACTTGCCATAGTCCGTCAAAAGCCCATACTCTACCAACCTTCCAGCCATCAGACAAGAAAAAATATTTCACGTTTAATATCCTGATAAAGAGACGACTAACTCCTAACTCCTAACTCCTAACTTTTTTAATCCTGGAGATATTGCCAAACATATAGTAAAATATCTCACCACTTATTTTAATTTACGAATCTAATACAATACCGCTATGAGTTTTTCCTTATCTATAAGACAGTGGGGGCGAATTAGATTGTTGTTCTCCCTGTTGTGTATGTGTGTTTTGCTGGTTTCTAGTTGTGCGAATAATCAAGTTACTAATCCGTCTGCTTCTGCTTCTGGAAATGGTCGGATTACTATTGGTACTACGGCGAAACCGCGCACTCTCGATCCAGCAGATGCTTACGAGTTGTCTTCGCTATCGTTGGTGTACAACATGAGCGATCGCCTTTACACTTACGAACCGGGAAGTACGCAACTCAAGCCGGAACTGGCTACGGCGTTACCTACGATTAGCGATGATGGTTTAACTTATACTATGCCCATTCGTAAAGGTGTGGTGTATCACGACGGCACGAAGTTTGATGCAAAGGCGATGGAGTTTAGTTTGCGTCGCTTTATCGAAAACAAAGGTAAGCCATCTTTTTTACTTTCCGATAGCGTGGAGTCAGTAAAAGCCACGGGAGAATATGAGTTAACAATTAAATTAAAACAACCTTTTGCAGCTTTTACTTCATTGCTAGCTTTTGCTGGAGTTCCTGCACTTTCTCCCAAAGCTTACGAAATCGGTGAAGGGAAATTTGAACCAAATAAATTTATTGGAACTGGACCTTATAAATTAACTAAATTTGGCACAGATTCGCTGATATTTGACGTATTCAACCAATATTGGGGAGAAAAGCCCGCTAATAAGGGTGTCACCGTGCAGATTCTCAGCAGTGGAGTGAATTTGTACAATAATTTCCGCAAACAAGGTGTGGATGTTGCTTACGTGGCTTTAGATCCCGACCAAATTACCAGTTTGGAGCAAATGTCCAGGGAAGGTAAATGGTTAGCAATTCCCAATGAAGGTAGCGTAGTTAGTTATTTAACGCTTAATCGCAACCAAAAACCCTTAGATATACCGGAAGTGAGACAGGCGATCGCCGCAATGATTGACCGTAAATTGATATATGACAGAGTATTGTACGGTCAAGCGGAAGAAGTTTATAGTATGGTTCCGACAACCTTTGATGTATACCAACCAGTATTTAAAGAGAAATACGGTAAAGGTGGTAATCCCGAAAAAGCCAAAGAATTGTTAAGAAAAGCAGGTTTTTCCAAAGAGAATCCCGCAGTAGTAGAAGTTTGGTATCCTTCAAGTTCGGCAACTCGCAGTTTAACAGCTTTGGTTTTGGACGCTCTGGCTAAAAAAACAATGGATGGAATGCTGGTATTTGAAGTAAATACAGTAGAATCAACATCCGCTTTCAAAAACATTGGCGAAGGTTTATATCCATCATTCTTACTTGATTGGTATCCTGACTTTTTAGATGCAGATAATTACATTCAGCCATTTTTATCATGCGAACAAGGTTCACCAGACAAAGGATGTGAAAAAGGAGGAAGTCAAAGTCAAGGTTCGTTTTTCTACAGTCAGCAGATGAACCAGCTAATTAACAAAGAACGCCAAGAACAAGATCCAGTAAAACGCAAGCAAATCTTTGCAGAAATTCAAGAAATATTAGCCGAAGAAGTACCTTACGTTCCCTTGTGGCAAAGTAAAGACTACGTATTTGCCCAAAACGGAATTACTGGAGTGCAATTAGACGCTACGCAAATTTTGATATATAAGAATATTAAGAAATAGGGAATTGGGGAATTGGGCATGGGGAATAGGAAAGCTTAATTTTTTTCCATATTTTTTCATTTCGTAAAACCCCATCCCGCCGACGGTTGCAAACCGCCGCCTAATAGCGAAAGTCCTCTAAAAGAGGACTAAATAAATAAGTGAACTAAAAATATCTAAATCCTGTTTCCGATTAAAGATAAACAATTAACATTACCAAAAAACAAATATCCAATGCCCAATCCCCCATGCCCCATGCCCAATTCACAACTCCTAACTTCTAACTCCTAACTCCTAACTAACTTAAATTATGTCCCGTTCAAAAGCTTTAGCGTATTACGTTACTACTCGTTTGTTGCTGGCTCCGCTGCAAATTCTAACTATTGTTACTATAGTTTTTCTATTACTAAGAGCTACACCTGGGGACCCGGTTGATGCTATTTTGGGTGGTCGTGCGCCGGAAAGTGCCAAGGAAGAATTACGGACGCAATTAGGTTTAGATTTACCTTTGTGGATGCAATATTTTAGATATTTGGGTAAATTGCTTGTCTTGGATATGGGTGAATCAACAACCAGTCGCGGACAAAAAGTTTGGGAAATTATTTGGCAGTATTTTCCGGCTACGGTGGAACTAGCGGTATTTGCGATTATAGTTGCTCTGGTGGTTGGGATTGGAGTCGGAACTATTTCGGCTTCTCGTCCGGGTACTGCTCTGGATTTGGGCGGGAGATTATTCGGTACTATTACTTATGCATTACCGATGTTTTGGGCGGGAATGATACTACAGTTAATCTTCGCCGTTTGGTTGGGTTGGTTTCCTTTAGGAACAAGATTTCCAGCAACTATGGGTTCACCCGAAGGTTTTACCGGGTTATATACAATAGATAGTCTTTTAAGCGGTAATTTTGGTCAATTCTTTACAGCCATACAATATCTAATACTGCCTTGCTGTACCTTGGGAATATTGCTCAGCGGTATTTTCGAGCGGATTGTGCGGGTAAATTTACAGCAAACAATGCGATCGGATTATGTGGAAGCAGCAAGAGCGAGAGGAATTCAAGAAAGAAAGATTTTGTTTTCTCACGCTTTGAGAAATGCTTTGATTCCGGTGATTACGGTTTTGGGTTTAACTTTTGCATCCTTGCTTGGTGGAGCAGTATTAACCGAAGTAACATTTTCGTGGCCCGGATTGGCTAATCGATTATTTCAAGGAATTAGCGAACGTGATTATCCCACCGTGCAGGGAATCATGATATTTTTCGGGACAATTGTTGTTGGTGCGAGTATTTTGATTGATATTTTGAATGCTTATGTCGATCCGAGGATTCGGTATTAGGTAATTGGTAATTGGTGTGTTAAGTAAGTAGACGTGAATAAATATAACTGTGTTCTGTCATTGCGACGAGGCACGAGGAAGCAATCGCAACCGCTTCAAGCTTTTTACACTTCATAACATAGTTAGTTTTTTATGTGCCGACTTACTTATTGCAGAGCGTAACGCACTATTTTTGTATATTAAAACCCACTTGAAGCAAATAGAATAAGTCGGTGGACAAAAATGTTTACCCTTATTGCTTCGCTTCGCTCGCAATGACACTATGTAATTAATTCTGTCTAACTACTTAATGTTATATTTTCAGTAATTAAACTCAAACTATTGCCCGAATGAATAGCGATATTCCGGTTAAAATACTATTTTTAGCAGCCGATCCAAGTGATGCTTCTCGGTTGCGTTTGGGGCAAGAGTTACGAGATATAAAAGCAAGCCTACGAGTTGCGAAGGAGCTAGGAAAATATCAGTTAGAACAGCTAGAGTCAGTCAGAGCCGGGGATATTACACAGGCAATATTTGATGTTGAGCCACAAATTATCCATTTTTCTGCACACGGTACAAATCAAGGTGAGCTTTGCTTTGAGAATGAATTAGGTCAAATTCAAGCTGTAGAATCTGATGCTTTAGCGGCAATGTTTGAATTATTGGTAGAGCAAGTTAACTGCGTGCTGCTAAATGCCTGCTATTCAGAGATTCAAGCTAAGGCGATCGCCGAACACATCCCCTATGTAATTGGGATGAATGACGCAATTGGAGACAAAGCCGCGATCGCGTTTGCTGTTGGTTTTTACAAAGCTTTAGCTGCAAATCGTGGCGTTGAAGAAGCGTACAAATTTGGTTGTGTAGAAATTCGCCTCCAAGGTATTGCAGAGCATCTTAAACCAGTCTTATATGTTAAACAAAATTCTTTAGTTTCTTCTCCAAAGCCAAAAATTGAAAAAATTATTCCTAATCCTTTCATTCCAAGGAGTGGGATAGTCAAAAACTCTCAAAAATTCTTTGGTAGAAAAAAAGAACTTAATCGGATATTTGAAACCCTCAATAGTGGAAGCAGTGTAGCGCTAATTGGTGCCAGAGAAATTGGCAAGTCTTCGCTACTGTGGGCTATTTCTCAACAAGCAGAAACAAAATTAATGCCGCCTCGTAAAGCAATTTATTTGGATATGAGCCAAGTTTATGACGAGGAGGATTTTTACTTCGCTTTATGTTCTGAAATAGGAATAGAAGAGTGCAAAGGATTTCGCTTGGAAAGAGCTTTAAAAAAACAACGTCCCCAATTGCTACTTTTACTTGATGAAATTGAAAAAATGAGTTGGGAAGGTTTTACCAATCAGGTAAGGGGACAATTACGGGGATTAGCTAACGGACATGATGCTCCTTTGCGTTTGGTTGTGGCTGCTTCTACTTCTTTAGATAAGCTTTTTCCCGATAGTAATGAAATTGGGATGGTTTCGCCGTTTCAAAATATTTGTCTTGAGGAACAGATTATTTTGTGGGATGAAGCTACTGTTCGCGATTTCATTAACTATCGATTGGAGAATAATCCAATTCAATTTACAGAAGCAGAAGTTACACAAATTGTCAGAAGTTGCGGTGGTTTTCCCAAGGAAATCATGCAAATGTGTTATCGAACTAATGCACGGTATGTAGAGGGGGTGACATGAATATATTCTACGACTCTGCTGGTATTCGCAACCGCCTAGGATTAAAATCCCAGGCTCATAAACTAAGTCCTCTAAAGAGGACTAAACAGTTTTTTAGTCCTCTTTAGAGGACTTTGGCTATTAGCCCGGAAATTGATTTCCGGGCGGTTCTGGTTGATTGCAAAGAATAGCGGAGAACCAAAAATGACCCAAGAAACCCCCGTACCGCTTCTAGATTTAGCACCAAAACTCAAACGTCCTCTCTCTTTGTGGAACCCTTTAGATTATCTGCGCCTGTTGTATTGGGTGTTTTATTTTCCCCAAGCTTTGCGGTGGTATGTGAATACTTTTGGGGGTGGTTATATTCCAGCAGGGGAAACGAATTGGCGGAAGGGATTGGAACTGCTACGTGAAAATTCCGTTCAGCGTAATTTACTTTTCCAAGGGTTGTTATTAACAGTTGTCACACCATTTATTGTCAGTAGAATTCTACAGAGTATAGGTGTTTCTATAGATTGGTTAGGCGTGGCTTTTGGCGTGGCTTTTGGCGTGGCTTTTGGCGTGGCAAGTGGCGTGGCTTTTGGCGTGGCAAGTGGCGTGGCAAGTGGCGTGGC
>NZ_CAWUDI010000091.1:0-8994 GCF_963920925.1 Calothrix sp. CCY 0018
CCTTGTCCCCTTGTCCCCTTGTCCCCTTGTCCCCTTGTCCCCTTGTCTCCCCATCTCCCCCTACGGGTTGCGCCATTTGCTACAAGTCGGGGAACCCGCCCAACGCAATGGCTAACCATCTCCCCATCTCAACTAAGTAATGGCAACAAAAGGGTGATAAAGTAATAAACCAACGGTGCGGTGAAGATATAGCTGTCGGTACGGTCTAGAATTCCTCCGTGGCCGGGAATTATATCTCCTGAATCTTTAACTCCTGCATCGCGTTTGAGCATGGATTCGGTTAAGTCACCTAAAAGACTGGCTATACCAATTAGCGAACCTAATGCTGCTCCTGTAAGATAAAAATCGGGTAAATTGATGTAGTAAGCTATTGCAATTCCCACAACAATACTTGCAGTTATACCAAAAATTGCTCCCTCTACGGTTTTCTTGGGGCTTATACCCGATAGAGGTGTTTTACCAAAATATTTACCAACAAAATAAGCGCCGATATCGGCAGCCCATATACACATAAAAGTAAGTAAGGTAGCACCTAACCCTAAAGGTAAAGTGGAAAAGTTGTCTTTACCAATAAATGCCGTTAACGAAGGAGGGAAGTAACCTCCCAAGGGTAAATTGCTGAAATTAGCAGTATCAATTGCTCGCAATCGCACCCAATAGCTGGGTAAATATCCGGTGTAGAATAAGCCGAGAATTGAAGCGGAAATATCGGCGATGGTTGCCATTTTTGGCTGAAATAGCAGATAGAAACAAATAAACGTTCCAGCTACAGGCATTACAGCATCAGCTAACTCGCTATTAAAGGTGCAAATTGCTAGCAAAACTTGACTGACAACCATTGTAATTTTAGCTGCTGGAGCTATGCCTTTGGCTCGTACTAAATTAAAATATTCTCGTTGCCCTAGAAAGATGATGATTGCATAGAAAAATGTAAAATACCATCCTCCTAAAAGAGTGCTACCCAAAGCTAAGGCGATCGCAATAATTCCACTTAGAATCCGAGACAAAGACATAGAATTTTGGATTTTAGATTTTAGATTTTAGATTTTAGATTGCGAGCAGGAGTTAGGAGTGAACAGTGAGCAGTGAGCAGTTAAGAATATCTCCCCATCTCCCTATCCTCCATTCCCTCAGTCCAACTTTTCGCCACTGAGAATAAAAATTGGATCTACGGCTTTGAAGGTTGTGCTAAATCCCCGCGTTTCAAGACGATTCACGGCAGATTGAACAACTTCAACGTTTCTTGCTTGTAAAGTCGCGAAGCTTTGGGAAACAGCATACAAGCTTTCTAGGTTAGCAGCTGTTGCTACTACTCGACCGTTTGAGGGTAAGTACTTCCAAACTGTTTGTAAGATTTCCGTGACAAAACGACCCCCTTCAATACAAACCCGTTGAGGTGTATCTTGAATATGGTGCAAGCATTCTGGTGCGCTACCTTCAATCACTTCTACATTTTTGACTTCAAACCGCTCGCAGTTATGACGAATAAGGTTGGCAACTTCTTCATCTCTTTCTACGGCGATAATCTTTCCTTGGGGACACAGTAATCCCACTTCGATAGCGATAGTGCCCGTACCCGCACCAATATCCCATAGTACGTCATTGGGTTGCAATCGTAGTTGGGAAATTAATAATAGTCGGATTTCTCGCTTGCTTAAGGGAATCCCCGGTAAACGCTCAAATAATTCATCTGGAATCCCTGGAGTCACATAAGGCCACAGCTTCGACATCATAATGAGAATGTTAGTTCGATATAATTATTTGTTTAAGCCGTCTATAGCGCATAAAAATATTAAATACAAGGCTCTGGTGCGTCAAAATGATTGGTAAATTATTAAAGAATCGCTACGAAGTACTTTCTCAATTAGGTTTGAAGGCTCCAAGAAAAACTTTTAAGGCTCGCGATTTACACTCCCTCGAACTGGTTGTAGTTAAGTTCCTTTCTTTTAAGGACGATTTTGAGTGGGACGATTTGAAGTTATTTGAACGGGAAGCCCAGACGTTAAAAAATTTATCACACCCCTCAATTCCCGGCTATATAGATTATTTTGAACTGGAAACACCCATGAAAGGGTTTGCTTTAGTACAAACTTATATTCCCACACAAACTTTAAAGCAATATATAAAATCGGGACGTGTTTTTACGGAATCGGAAGTAAAGCAAATAGCTACAAAGCTTTTAGATATTTTAGTTTATCTACATTCTTTTTCCCCACCAGTTATTCATCGTGATATCAAACCTAGTAATATTTTGTTGGCAGATAGAACTCTTAATCATGTTGGAGATGTCTATTTAATTGACTTTGGTTCGGTACAAAATGCCGCTGTTAAAGAATTTGGCACTCGTACTGTAGTGGGTACCTATGGGTATATGCCCCTCGAACAGTTTGGCGATCGCACCGTACCGGCTTCGGATATTTATAGTTTGGGTGCAACGTTAATTTATTTGGTAACGGGTAGTCATCCGGCAGATTTACCCGTTCGTGATGGACGTATCCAGTTTGAAGATTTAACGAGTTTGAGTAGTGAATTTACTCGATGGTTGAAAGCTACTACCGAACCAACTTTAGAAACCAGGATCAAATCGGCTTCTGAAGCTTTGGCATTGCTACAACAGTCAAAGTTAAGTACAAATAATGTTTCTAATTACTTATCTAATTCTTTTTCTGAAATTATTTGCGGTAATTGGATTTGGGATGGTAAAAATTGGATTTCTAAAGATAGGCACTTATTAATAAATAGCTTTAATAATAAATTCAAACCATTATCACTCAAGCTTACTAAACCATCTGGTAGTAAAGTTACGTTAGCAAAAAATCAAGATAATTTACAAATATTGATTCCACCAATTGGTTTTCACCCATCTTTGATATTTTTGGGTTTATTTGCGACTGCTTGGAATTCACTCACCATTATATGGACTCTTGGTGCTTTTAGTAGCAGCGTCTTTCCGATAAATTTACTATTATTTATTCTTTCTCTACCTTTTTGGGGTTCTGGATTATTTTTAACTTATAGTTTAGTTTTTTCGCTATTTGGAAAGGTGCGATTGTGTTTAGGTAAAGAGCGAATTACTAAATTTTACCAAATATTAGGATTTGATTTTCAACGTCCCGGTGCATCCGATAAAAAAGATATTAATAAATTAACTTATATTCCCAGACACTTTGTCAAAAACTCCGACGGTGAAAAAACACAAGTTTTTGCTCAATTAATTATCAGTACTGGTGTACGCAAGTATAAACTTCAAGATGGTGGTGCGATCGCGTCGGAATCCGAGCTTGAATGGTTGGCTTCGGAATTGAGCGACTGGTTGAATTTACCCGTTAGTTTAGAATAGTAAAGTTTTTCAATTCCTGATTAACTTCGTTTAAAACTTTTAATTTTCTAATCCCAAATTACGTAGCTTGTGTCACCCGGAGGGTGATATTACGAATTACGAATTATATTCACATTCCTCGGCACTTATAGCGCAGCGGTAAAACACTAATCTCGAATAGTGCGTTAAACGTACAAAAATTGTAATTGAAA
This sequence comes from Calothrix sp. CCY 0018, assembly GCF_963920925.1. Taxonomy (NCBI): domain Bacteria; kingdom Bacillati; phylum Cyanobacteriota; class Cyanophyceae; order Nostocales; family Calotrichaceae; genus Calothrix; species Calothrix sp. CCY 0018. The sequence continues at coordinate 3,532 of NZ_CAWUDI010000091.1, forward strand.
TTAATCAACAGTCGTGCGTTTAACACACCCTACATTCTATTCCCTATTCCCCTATATCTACCCCCGCACTCTACTATATATATAAAAGAATCTTTATTTAAAGAGGCGCTATGTTTGGATTGGGTTTTCCGGAAATGGCTGTAATTGGGGTTGTGGCGATTTTGATTTTTGGACCAAAAAAAATTCCCGAGTTAGGCAGCGCGTTGGGAAAAACTCTCCGGGGTTTTAAGGAAGAATTAAAAAATAATGACGATGAAAGCGAGAATGAAAATGAAAACGATCAAGAATATCAATAAGTAAAGGAGACGGGTAAAAAGTTATAAATTAGAGTCGGTAAATGTAATCTATAACTCTTTACTCATCATTCCTTCACAAGGAATTTAACACCGAAGATGGAACTCCGACTTGTTTATCTTTCGGAGTTGCGCTATCAAGCTTGTTCTGATTTTCTTCCTCAATTACACCCCTGGCTTTAATTAACTTAATAGCACGACTGACGCTTTCTGGTAGAATTACCACCAAACTGTCATCAGTAGCTAAATCTAAAGCTTTATTAATCGCTTCGGTTTCATCCAAAACTGTTTCATGCAGGCAATTTGGATTTACTTCTCTAATACCTTGAGTAATTAACTCGGCAGCAGAACCCCTTTGTCTTCCTCTAGTGTCATCATCTTCCTTAATGATTATGCAGTCGAAAATTTCCGAAGCTAGTTTACCTAACATCACAAAATCTTCGTCACGGCGATCGCCTGGGCCACCAACTACACCAACTCGCTGTCCGGATGTCCAGTTACGCACGAATCCGCCTAATGCTTCGTAGGAGGCTGGATTATGAGCGTAATCGATTAAAGCGTGATGTTTACCCAAGTTAAATAAATTCATCCGCCCTGGTGTTTGATTCACCGAAGCCCGGAAGGTATTTAAACCAGCCCGAATTTCTTCTATGGAAACGTTTTGCACGAAAGCTGCTAACGATGCCGCCAAAGCATTAGCAATCATAAACGGCGCACGCCCGCCCATAGTTAAAGGAATATTTTCAACTTTTTCTATACGGTGAGTCCAATCTCCTTTGAAAATGGACAAAAAGCCGTCTTCGTAAATCGCCGCTACTCCACCTTTTTGAATATGCCCTTTGACTAATTCCGATTCCGGATTCATGGTGAAGTAAGCAATATTCGCTTTTGTCCTTTCGGCCATTGCCGCAACTCTTTGATCGTCGGCGTTTAATACCGCATAGCCATCGGGATATACCGCTTCAGCAACTACACTTTTTAAATGCGACAGTTGATCGATAGTATCAATATCGCCCAATCCTAAATGATCGGCAGCAACATTAAGCACTATACCCACATTAGAAGCTTCAAAAGCTAATCCCGAACGCAGAATACCACCCCGTGCTGTTTCTAACACGGCAACTTCTACCGTCGGATCTTGCAATATCAACTGAGCGCTTTGCGGGCCGGTATTATCTCCAGATTCTACTAAGTATTCTCCGATGTACGTCCCATCTGTTGTTGTATACCCAATTACTTTCTTAGTTTGCTTGAAAATATGAGCAAGCAATCTGGTAGTAGTAGTTTTACCGTTGGTGCCGGTAACGCTGAGAACAGGTACGCGAGTAGTCTTATCAGCAGGGAACAGCATATCTATTACAGCCCCAGCAACATTGCGAGGAATCCCTTGAGAGGGAGCAACGTGCATCCGGAATCCCGGCGCTGCATTTACTTCTACAACTACGGCATCGGTTTCTCTTAAAGGACGACTAATATCGGTAGTAACGATATCAATCCCAGCGATATCCAATCCAATTATTTTAACTATCCTAGTAGCCAACCAAGCATTTTGCGGATGAATTTCATCGGTACGATCTACAGCAATACCACCCGTAGATAAATTCGCGGTTGCTCGTAAATAACAAATTTCATTTTTATTTAAAATGCTATCTAAGGTAAAACCCTGCCTTTCCATCAAAGCATAACTATTACGGTCTAAAATTATCCGAGTCAGAACATTATCGTGCCCGTCACCGCGCAAAGGATCTTTGTTAGTTTCTTCAACCAAATCAGCAATAGTTGACCTACCGTCACCAACCACATGAGCCGGTACTCGTTCGGAAACAGCAACAACTTTACCATCTACTACTAATACCCGATGGTCGCGCCCAAGGTAATATTTTTCAACAATTACCGAGCGAGAAACAGCCCTTGCAGCATCGTAAGCCGCTTCAGCTTCTTCCCAACTTCTGATATCAATAGTAATACCGCGTCCGTGGTTGCCATCAAGGGGTTTTATGACAATGGGATAGCCGCCAATATAATCAACTGCATCTTCTAAATCGTCCAAGAAATTAATTACTGTACCTTTGGGAACGGGTACACCACAAGATTCGAGAACGCGCTTGGTAGCTTCCTTGTCGCAAGCAAGTTCTACACCTAAAATGCCGGTATGAGCCGTCATAGTCGCTTGAATCCGCTTTTGCTGCACTCCGTAACCGAGTTGAATCAAATATCTTGCACCCAAAGGCATCCAGGGGATACCTCGCTTTGAAGCTTCATTAACAATTGATTCAGTCGAAGGTCCTAAAGAAGCATCGCGCCAATAGTCCTTAATATCTTGTAAATCTTGTTCTAACTCAGCCTTGGGATAGCGGCCTCTATCCACAATACTTTGACAAAGCCGTACAGCAGCTCTTGCAGCATACCGTCCGGCTTCCTCATTCAAATACTCGAAAACTACTTGATAAGTTCCCGGAGTCGCGGTTTCGCGGGTGCGGCCAAAACCCGCACGCATTCCGGCTAATTCCTGAAGTTCTAACGCCACGTGTTCGGCAATGTGACCCATCATAGTGCCTTCTCGCACCCGCATCAGAAAACCACCACGACAGCCTGGAGAGCAGTAATGACCTTCCAAAGAAGGTAGTGCTTCCACCAATCCTTCATAGAAACCGGGGATTTCGTTAGAAGGCGTTTCGGCGAGGTTTTCTAAATCGAGGCGCATGACGATTAACTTGTGGCGTCGAATGCTCCAATAGTTTGGGCCGCGTAAAGTTTGGATCTTGAGGATTCTCATGATTAAGGGTAGATGGAGATTCGGAACCAAAATTCTAGTTTCTTACTGGAATTGACCGCAAAACTGTTCATGAATAACAGTTTTTTTCTTCTTTATTCTTATTATTGTGATTTTTCTTGCTTTTATGCAGCAACTAAAATCGCGGTCAACCCAGTGTAACCACATATACCTATTCCCGTCAGCTGGATATTCTCCCCACAGATGGTATCGCAGTACGTCCATAAAGATGATAGCGATCGCCATGACTTAGAACGTGAACTCGTAAATTATGAAGACTCAGAGGTTCGGTTGCTCCGACACGAGATTCGTTGGTATGAGTAAGTTCGCTTGAATCGATAATTGTCACCGCTCCTTTGCCCATAACTTCAAGCCAACCGTCTTTTTCAAACATGGCACAAGTATCTTCATCAATACCAATTCCCAAACGGTCTGGATGGGAGGCGATCGCGCTCATTAAACGCACGATGCGGTTACGGTTGTGAAAATGCTGGTCAACAATCAGCTCCGGAATAAATCCCAAGCCAGTTGCCATATCAACTAAAGAACGATTCGGAGATTCTCCACTACCGCCTCCAGCAATCATATGATGTCCCATCACCGCAGCACCAGCGCTAGTACCAGCTAAAGTTAATTCTCCGGTTTTAACTCGCTCTCGGATAATATCCATAACCGGCGTATCAGCCAAGACACCGCAAAGGCGTAATTGATCGCCACCAGTCAAAAAAACACCGCTACATTGTTCCAAAGATTCCTTGAAAAAACGGTCGTGACAGTGGTCGCGATCTCGAATGTCTAAAATTTCAACCTTTTTAACTCCCATATCTTCAAAAATATTTACGTAGCGAGCGCCAATAATACTCGGTTCCCGAGAAGCAGAGGGAATAATAGCAATATGGGCATCTTTTGCACCAGCACGGTCTATAAAAGTTCGCAGAATTTCTCGTCCGTGAACCTTATCTTCTGCGCCTCCAATAACCAGAACGGCGGTTTTAGTTGCTTGGGATGTGGTCATTTCCAGCCATTTAGCTTTTAGTTGCCGCATAATTTTCTCCTGTCAACAACACCGAAGGTGTATTTTACTTCGCGGACAGTTCGCACAAGTATTATAATCAGCAGGACATTTTCTGTTTTTGTCGTTTATTTTTCGCCGGAATGTCCGTTCGGCTGCCAGACTTATTGCAGTTGAGACCATGAACGTCAGTCACAAAGTATGGCTTTTAAGCTTTTTAGCTAAAGGCCCCTTCCGAGCAGACACGGCAGAATATGTATAACGTCCCATTATCTCTTTTTTTGCCAGTTGAAACAAGCTATTTCGCTCGCCCGACTGTGGGCAAAGTGTTTAGGATAAAGCACAACAACAGTCGCAATGCAGGATACAATCATTCTGCGTTGTTGTTCGCGTCAGGATTAATCTTTAATTTAAAGTTAGATGTGACAATATTTAAACATAAATTAAGTAATTAGAAAAATTTTCATTTCAACTGAAAATATCCTATTGTAAGTACTTTTATATACTTTAAATAAAGTTTAAATGTAATCTAGTCAACAAGCTTCTGCACCTGAGCCGAGCTAGTTTAATTCCCACAATAGTGTCATAAAATACGAAATACTGTGCGTTTTGATATAGTTACGCTATTTCCCGATTGTTTTACTTCCGTTCTAAATTCCGGGCTGATTGGTAAAGCTTTAGCAAAACAGATTGCCAGCGTGCATTTTGTAAATCCGCGAGATTTTACCACCGACAAGCACCGGAAAGTCGATGATGAACCTTATGGTGGGGGAGTCGGGATGTTAATGAAGCCCGGACCGATTTTCTCTGCCGTCGAATCGCTGCCAATATTGCCGCGACGAGAGGTAATCATGATGAGTCCCCAAGGAGAAACCATAAATCAGCCTTTATTGAGAGAATTGTCCGGGAATTACGACCAAATAGTTATCATCTGCGGTCATTACGAAGGAGTTGACGAAAGAGTATTAGAATTAGTCACCCGCGAAGTATCTTTAGGAGACTTTATTTTGACAGGTGGTGAAATACCATCAATGGCTTTAATCAATGGAGTAGTGCGTTTGCTTCCGGGAACCGTAGGTAAAGCAGAATCTTTAAAATTAGAAAGTTTTGAAGAAGGATTATTAGATTATCCCCAATACACCCGCCCTGCCATATTTCGCGATCGCACAGTCCCCGATGTACTATTATCCGGCAATCATGCAGCAATTGCCAAATGGCGTTACGAACAACAAATATCCAGAACCCGCAAGCGTCGTCCCGACTTGTATGAAGCATGGCTTGAGGAGAGAGGGGGAGATGGGGTGATGGGGTGATGGGGTGATGGGGAGAGGGGGTGATGGGGTGATGGGGTGATGGGGTGATGGGGTGATGGGGTGATGGGGTGA
>NZ_CAWUDI010000092.1:0-7909 GCF_963920925.1 Calothrix sp. CCY 0018
GATGGAATCTTTGGCGATGCGACTCGTGCCGCAGTGGTTCAGTTTCAAAAGCAGAGTGGCATTGCTAAAGATGGCATCGTTGGCCCTCAAACTTGGCAAGCCCTTCGAGGTAGCAATACGCCAATTCAACTGACTGATGCAGCCATTCACTACAAGCCGTCGAACTACCCCTATCAAAAAGAGGCATTTGAATGGCTGCAATGGCAACTATCTAGATCAGTGCTAGAGGAATTTGCTCGTCGCTGGCGAAACCTGCGCTAACGCAGCAATCGCCAATCTCAAAGTTATTTAGCTCACGTTCAAATTGCTGACGCTGGGAATGACTTGAATCATAAGGTTTTTCCCAGCTTTTGTTGCAAAGTTCCATGTTTGATACAGATTTATAAAAATGAACGACGATCGCAGCCACAGTTCCTTACTTGTACCACCTTCAATTCAAGATTTGATGCAAGGTGTGCTGAGTGCCAAGGTTGTGCTGGTGATGTACGGAGACTATCAAGACTCCAGAAGTGCGGACGTTTACAAGCTGATTCAAGTAATCAAACGAGAGCTTAGTGCTTCTTTGGGAGAGGATTATTTATGCTTTATCTTCCGCCATTTTCCGCAAATACAGATTCATCCTCATGCTCAACGGGTAGCCCAAGCCGCTGAAGCCGCCGCTGTCCAAGGACAGTTTTGGTCAATGCACGACACTTTATTTGCTCATCAGCAAAAGTTAGAGAACGGTTATCTTGTAGAGTACGCCAACAATTTAGGGCTTGATATTCCTCAGTTTCTCAAAGACTTGTCTAAACAAGTGCATATTAATCGTATCAATGAAGACATCGAAACCGGAATACACAGTGGAGTAACAACAGCCCCAGCCCTGTTTATCAATGGAAATCGATATATCGGACGCTGGAAGACGATAGAGCTGATGACTGCTATTGTTGCTGCAAGTCACTAAGTTCTATTCATAACTGGTCAACCATTAGTAATTGATGGCGAATATAGAGTGATTTAATCAAGCCTTATGAATGAGCGACTTGTAAAGTGCCCCCGACGAAGCTAGCTGACTTTAGCAAGCACGCCGTTGAAGCAATTCGATCTGAACTATTTCAATCAATGAGTTTTACACAAGGAAAACAATGAAAACACTCCTCAAAAGATCAGCATTATTCTTCGCTCTGACTATCTGTATCTCAAGTTATTTCTCCTTGCCTGCCGCTGCTGATTCTACAGCCGACCTCATCTTGAGTACTCAATGCCAGGGGGATTACAACATTAACATTTGGCAAAACTATCAGTCTGGTGAACTACTTTATCGTGCCACTAGTCTTAACGGTAATTTAAGTCTAGGTGGAGGAACCAGGCAAGCGACAGAAGGCGTTCAAGTGTACAAATTTGGGAATGGCAACTATGAATATTGGGTCTGGGATGGGACGTTGGATGATCCGCAGGCTGGGACATTAGAGGTCTATCAAAATAACCGTCTTTTAATGCGACAAGCTTGTACTAGAAGCTGAACTTTATTCACTATGCGAGGCTTCGTCGTTATAGGACTTAGAGAAAACGAGATCGCATGGGCGCGGCTATATATGGAGCCAGTTCAGAGCCTGCCAAACTAGCAAAACATCTGAGTAGACGAAAGTAGTTTCGTTATTTCATTGAGGATAGTTCTATGTCACATTTACTAGTACAAAGCAGGAATAATTCCGAGCATGAAGGTACATCTCAGACTGATTCTCTTCAGGACTCCTCGGTGAATCATGCCCTGATTGCGATCGCGCAAGAAGTTGCTGAGTTGCTGAAACAAGCTTATCCGGTACAAGTTGACGAAATCGATCGGGTGGAATTAATAGACGAGAAGAGTTCTACCTCGGATTAATGCGGTGAATCCTGGTCTAATTGCGACTGACCTCATGGCTCGTGCCGCCGACCAGTGGGGCATCCCGTCCGATGATCTCGGGTCTATGGTTCCAATGGGTCGGATTGGTCAGGCAACGGAAATTGCTCAAGCGGTTATGTTTCTCTGCTCTGATGCTGCCAGCTACATCACTGGGCAACCGTTTGCGATCGATAGTGGATAGACAGCAAGTTGATTGAAACAGTTCTATCTAGAACACAAAACTATAGCCCTCTACACACAAGGACATGGCGATGCGTAGACTCGTGAGTTCACCAGATGCCGTTGGCAACCTCACCTTTCAAGACACTGAAGTTCCCACTCTGAATGCTAACGAGTGCTTGATTCGCGTCAAGGCATTTTCGATGAATCGGGGCGAACTTAAGCGATCGCAAAATGATCTACTGAGCACTCCGATTGGCTGGGATGTCGTTGGCGTTGTTGAACAAACAGCACAGGACGGTAGTGGCCCACCCACAGGGACAAAAATTGTTGCCCTCTCCATCCGCTCGGAGGGCTGGGCAGAATATGTAGCAATTCCGACTCGCTTTCTGGCTATTATTCCCCAGAGCGTATCAGATACCGATGCCGCCACACTGCCCGTCGCGGGGTTAACAGCACTGTATGCAGTGGAAAAGGGATCTCGTTTACCAGGAAGTCGAGTGTTGATCACAGGGGCAACAGGGGGAGTGGGACTCTTCGCCATGCAGCTTGCTCAGATGATAGGAGCTAGCGTCGTTGCCCAAATTCGTCAGCCAGAGCAAAAAGCATTTGTGCGAGATTACGGCGCAGATGAAGTGGTGCTAACCGAAACCGGGCAAGAAGCCAAGCAGTTCGCGCCTTATCGACTGATCGTTGATGGAGTAGGAGGTGAATTGGTCGGGACGCTAACTGCGTTTTTGGCTAAAGGAGGCACCTGCGTTTGTTATGGCAGTAGCAGCGGCAATGAGATGAAGCTGTCCCTACCAGACTTCTATTTCGAGAATGGAGGACAGCGCACGCTTTACGGGTTCACGCTGTACACCGAAGTAGAGATGGAAAGTGCTAGTTCTGGGCTGGCTCGTCTACTGAGGTTAGTTGAGCAGGGGCGGCTCAAAACGCACATCGATCGAGCAGTTTCATGGCGTGAAGCAGGCGTAACAGCGGCTGATTTGATCGGGCGCAGATTTTCAGGTAAGGCTGTGCTGCATGTGGATTAATTGTTGTTCATCGGCTGAGTTATGTCAGCCACACAGGAATAGATTATCGCTGAGCTTTATTTGCAAAAAATGAAACGATTTACCTTGTTTACTTTCCTGTATCTCGCGCTGGGAGTTTGTCTGACAGCGATCGCGCTTGGGTACCCGAACCTGCCTTCGAGTCTTCAAACAAGCTTGTTCGTCAGTGCAGGAGTCTCCTACATTGTTTGTCTCCTCAGCACCTTCCCATTTTGGCGCGAAACGATGATCCGCTTCTATCGCAGACGGAATTCAGCGGTAATTCTACCCTGGTTGGTGATTGGAGTGAACATTGTTTGGATGATCTGGGATGTTCAGAGTCAGAACTGGACGATGGAAGCTATTTTGCAAGCATTTTCGCGGCTAATAGTTGTTTTACTGTTTGCAGAACTCATTGTGATTACATGGCAAGTGAATTCTGAACATTAGGGTCTAAATCAGATGATCCTGAAACGAACTCGCTCTTCACCATAAGAATTTGGAAGAAGTTGAGTGTTGGAACTCATTACACTCAAGTTGGAGTTGGCAAACTGTCTCAGCAACGCGAGATATGATATAGTCAAACGTACTGAAATAAGGAACACCATGAATAAGCCCAAGTTTTTTGTTACTCCCGGTTATGGCGAATATATGCTGAATGAATTGCATTACTCGCAAGCGGTAAAAATTGGCAATCGAGTGGAGACATCAGGTCAAGGTGGCTGGGATGACAATCTGCAAATTCCCGAACCGCTTGCGGATGAGATTACCCAGGCGTTTCGGAACGTAGAGCGAACCTTGGCATCTGCCGGGGCGGGTTGGGAGCATGTTGTCCATGTCAATTCTTACCATGTTGGCGGGTTTCCCCCAGAAGTTAACGATGTGATGGTCAGGCTATATCGCCATTACATGCCCAACCATGCCCCAATTTGGACACAGGTAGGAGTCGCGGCTCTTGGGCTGCCAACGATGCGGATTGAAATCCGCGTTACTGCAATTGTTCCGTGAGTTTCGCACAAGCAGCAACGGGGTGATTCGGTGGCTACGCTAAGGAGAAGGACGCAGCAACAAAGAAACCGCTCTTACTCCGTGAAAGCATCCACTTAAATAAGGGAGAGATTCAAATGTCAGAAAACAATAAAGCAATCTTAGAAGCGGCAAACGCGGCGATCGCTGAAGGCAATAATGAAGGATTCTTGTCGTTCTGCGCCGACGACATGGAATGGACGTTTGTAGGCGACAAGACCCTTAAAGGGAAAGAAGCTGTTCGCCAATGGATGGCAACGACATACGTAGAGCCGCCAAAGTTTATGGTTGCTAACTTCATCGCTGAGGATGATTTTGTTACGGCACTCGGCGACATCACAATGAAGGACGCAGACGGGAAGGCGGCTCATTACTCGTACTGCGATGTCTGGCGCTTTCGCGGCGGTAAGATTGTCGAATTAAGGGCTTTCGTCATCAAAACCTCGGTCTGACCCGCCGTCGTCGTTCACGTCGTTTTTAACCTGCCCACTATCCCGGTGATGGCAATCGCTGGCATGGGCTGAGATGCGATCAAAGTTCGATTTTTGAAGGTCAATATTGATTGAAACAGGAGAAACAGAATGATACTGCAAGATAAAGTGGCGTTAGTGACTGGTGGCACATCGGGAATTGGCAGAGCAACCGCGATCGCCTTTGGTGCTGCGGGTGCAAAAGTTGTGTTCTCCGGCAGACGCGATGCAGAACGCGAAACAACTTCTGCGATGATTCGTGAGACAGGAGCGGAGTGTTTGTTTGTGCGATCGGATGTATCGAGTGAACCAGAGGTTAAGGCGCTGATAGAGAAAACAGTCGCAACTTACGGAAGGCTAGATTTTGCCTTCAATAACGCTGGATTTGGTACAGTCCTAAAGCCACTACACGAGCACTCTGTTGAAGACTTTGACAGCACGATGGCAACTAACCTGCGGGGTGTGTTCTTATGCATGAAATATGAAATCCAACAGATGCTGACTCAAGGAGCAGGGGTGATCATCAACAACTCTTCAGTAGCGGGATTAATCGGGATACCTGGAATGGGTCCTTATACTGGGAGCAAACATGCTGTGATGGGTCTCACTCGTTCTGCTGCGCTCGATTATGCCAAGCAAGGGATTCGGATTAATGCCGTCAATCCTGGCTATATTCGCGGCACAGAACTAGTTACTCCTAAGAGCCTCCAAGAGATAGGTATGACTTTAGAGCAGTTTGATTCGATGGTGTCGTCGAGCATCCCGATGGGGCATAGGGGTCAACCTGAAGAAATTGCTGCAACGGTTGTGTTCTTATGTTCTGATGCTGCGAGCTACATCACTGGACAACCCTTAACGATCGATGGTGGAGTCACAGTGAGTTGATTTTTGATGGTGGACTCACAGTGAATCGATCCATTTCAAGAGAGAACAACCGGACTTAGATTTTAGGGGAAATAGAATGATACTTCAGAATAAGGTGGCGTTAGTCACTGGCGGAACTTCAGGAATTGGTCGTGCAACGGCGATCGCCTTTGGTGCTGCCGGAGCAAAAGTGGTCTTCTCCGACATCCGCGATGGAGAAGCTGAAGAAACTGCGGCTCTGATTCGCAAGACTGGAGCGGAGTGCTTGTTTGTGAAATCAGATGTATCGAGTGAAGCAGACGTGCAAGCCCTAGTGCAGAAAACGATCGCTACTTACGGCAGACTCGATTGTGCCTTTAACAATGCTGGAATCGATCTTGTTGTTACACCGTTGCATGAACAATCGATCGAGGATTTTGACAAGATCATGTCGATCAATGCACGAGGGCTATTTCTCTGTATGAAATACGAAATTCAACAGATGCTGACCCAAGGCTCAGGCGTGATCGTGAACAATTCGTCCACAAACGGTCTCGTTGCGCTTCCGGGAATCTCTCCCTACGTTGCCAGCAAACATGCGGTGATGGGACTAACACGCGCTGCTGCCCTCGATTATGCCAAACAGGGGATTCGGATTAATGCCGTCAATCCTGGACCCATTGCGACTGAGTTAATGGCTCGTAGCGCTGACCAAATGGGCATGACGTTTGATGATTTAGGCTCTTTGGTTCCAATGGGTCGGATCGGTCAGGCAACGGAAATTGCTCAAGCGGTTGTGTTTCTCTGCTCTGATGCTGCCAGCTATATTACGGGGCAACCCTTAGTGATCGATGGTGGATATACAGTGAGTTGATTTTTGATTGTTGATCGTGAAATTACAATGAATCGATGATACTGTAAGATAAAGGGCTTTAGTTACTGGAGGAACAGCGGGCATTGGTAGAGCAACAGCAATATGCGTGTACGAAACGCTAGTTCAACTTTATCGACTATGAAGCCGGTTACGTGCAAAGCGGGACTCCGTGCGTAACCGCAACCTGCGGCAAACTCGATTGTGCCTTCAACAAAACATACTCATGAGGAGATTTTCACCGCTCGATTAGATACAGTTGTCATTCTCTATCTTGGCATTGTGTCTACCCAGTATTTTGATGACTCTGGAAATTAAATCAATGGCAGTTTTGAAACATTAGCCTTTTGCTGGCAAGATTTGTCTAAGCTTTTTTCTAAAGCGATTTCATGATTATTCCAAGAGAGAACAACCGGACTTAGATTTTAGGAGAAACACAATGATACTTCAAGATAAAGTGGCGTTAGTCACTGGTGGCACATCGGGAATTGGTAGAGCAACCGCGATCGCTTATGCCCAACAACAAGCAAAGGTGGTGGTGGTGGGTCGTCGAATGGATGAAGGTGAAGAAACTGTTCGATTGATTAAGGAAGCTGGCGGAGAGGCGATTTTTGTGCAAGCAGATGTCACAAAAGAAGCCGATGTTGAAGCAATAGTTGATAAAGCGGTGAGTGTTTTTGGTCGGTTAGATATTGCCTTTAATAATGCAGGAACTATCGGCGAAAACCCCTCATTGATTGAGCAAACAGAAGCTGAATACGATCGCACGATGAATGTCAATGTCAAAGGCGTTTGGTTGTCAATGAAACATGAAATTACTCAGATGTTGAAACAGGGAAGTGGTGCGATCGTCAATATGGCATCTGCAAATGGAGTCGTTGCATTTCCTACCTTCCCCCTCTACACCGCGAGTAAAAGCGCGGTAATCGGTTTAACAAAAGCTGCTGCGCTCCAATATGCCAAAGCGGGTATTCGCATCAATGTCGTTGCACCAGCCGTAATTGAAACAGATATGTTTGAAGCAGCGGCAGGTGGGCAGGATGAAGTCAAAGCTTACATGGCAGGACTTCACCCGATCGGACGGATTGGAACACCGCTTGAAGTTGCAAATGCAGTTCTGTTTTTATCATCTGACCTGGCATCGTTCACAACAGGTGAAACGTTAATGGTAGATGGTGGGTATGTAGCGCAGTAGTCGATCGGCGGTGCGAAACGTTGCGACCAAGTAGCGATCGACACCGATATGAATCCCGCAGATAGAAACGTTGCCGCAGTCATGATCAAGATGATTGCCTTTGGTCGCTACGGACAGCGAGGTAGCTGGCATTGTCTCTTATCTCGCCAGTCCTGAAGCCGCCTTTGTCAACGGTTCGAGCCTCAAAATTGATGGCGGTTTTACCGCTTGAACGATCTGTAATCCCTAAACTCGACCAGGAAAACACGATGTCACAAAAACTCTCAGGCAAAGTCGCCCAAAAATAGTTCCTTTGGCATCAGGCTAAAATTAATGCACCTAACTAGATATTTTGGTCTTGTTTCTATCAATAAATATCTCAAACACCCATTTTATCGTATAAACCAGCTAGTTTACGATCCTTGCACTTACATCTTATTAGCT
>NZ_CAWUDI010000093.1:0-5864 GCF_963920925.1 Calothrix sp. CCY 0018
TTGGGAGAGGGGTGCCCTTCAGGGCGGGGTGAGGGAGAAAGATTATGGTTGTTACCAAGTCGAATAATTGTTTAAAATAATACAAATTATGATTATGATTTAACAAGAGAACAAAGAGAACAGTTTCATCAAGAAGCTTGGCTGCATCTATAATGATTCATTCAGTTATTATAAATCTAGGTATTGGTGATTTATACGAGGGATTCCCTGTTGTAACTGCTGATTTACGGGAGCTAAATAATCCTCAGCAACGATTTCGCGGGAGTTTACCCGCAGCTAGTAATTTAGTACATTTATACCGTAATTGGCGATTAATGTATCAAAATTTGTGCGATAGGCTCCCAAGATCAATTAGCAATTTGGATGATGATGATGAATTGGAAATTGATGAAGCTGATATTACCAATGTCTCTACAGTTGATTTCCAAGATTTATGTCAGCAGTTACAGCTAAATATTAATAATTGGCTCGACTCACCGGGGATTATTAATATTAGCCGACAGCTACGGGCTTTACTTAACCCCGCTGATGAAATACGAATAATTATCGAAACTCAAGATACTATTATCCAAAAGTTGCCTTGGCATTGTTGCAGTTTTTTTGCAGATTTTCCGCACTCCGAAGTTTCTTTTGCGAGAACTGAATATAAACGCACGAATGGGTTGCAATTGTCAGAAATATCTCGAAATAAGGTGAGAATTATGGCAATTTTAGGCAATTCTCAAGGGATTAATTTAGAAGAAGAACAAAGATTTTTAGAAAGTTTACCTTTTGCTGAAGTTGAGTTTATTGTCAAACCTTCACGACAAGAATTTAACGATAAACTTTGGGACGATCGAGGTTGGGATATGCTCTTTTTTGCTGGGCACAGTCAAACTGAGCAGGAAAGGGGAATCATTTATATTAATGAAAATCCTACTAATAATAGTTTAACCATTGAGCAATTAGCAGAAGCTTTAAAAGCAGCAATTGAAAGGGGTTTGAAAATAGCAATTTTTAATTCTTGCGATGGTTTGGGATTGGCTGAAGATTCCGAAAAATTAAATATACCGACAACAATTGTCATGCGGGAACCCGTAGCGAATCGCGTTGCTGAAGAATTTTTTAATTATTTTTTACAAGCATTTGCATTTGCACAAAAATCTTTATATATATCAGTACAAGAAGCAAGACGCAGATTACAAGGATTAGAAAATGATTTTCCCGGTGCAAGTTGGTTGCCAGTAATATTTATTAATCCTGCGGAAGAACCACCAACTTGGGTCAGTTTAAAAGATAAAATTAATGGAACTTTTAATAGTAATACAGAAAATAATCAAATAATAAATAAAAAACAGCGTCATGATTGGGGAGAAGCAATTGATGTTTCTACATTTTACGGACGTAATGAGGAAGTTAATACTTTAGAAAAATGGATTGTTACAGATAATTGTCGGTTAATTACCATAATTGGCATGGGTGGAATTGGGAAAACAGCTTTATCTGTAAAGTTAGCAGAATTAGTCAAAAATGAATTTGATTTTTTGATTTGGCGGAGTTTGCGGAATGCACCACCAGTAGAAGAATTATTGAGCGATTTAATCGGTTTTTTATCATCTGAGCATCAAATAGTTTTAGAAAATTCCTTAGATAAACAAATAGGTCAATTAATTGATTGTTTGCGGAATTCTCGCTGTTTAATTGTGTTAGATAATCTCGAATCAGTTTTAGGCAGCGAGCAAAAATCCGGAAGTTATCGAGGGGGATATGAAGGATACGGACAACTTTTAAGATGTATTGCAGATACTCGACATCAAAGTTGTTGTATCGTCACTAGTCGCGAACCACCCAAGGGATTTAGCGCTAGAAAAGGCGATAATTTACCAGTCCGAATGTTGACGTTAAAAGGGTTGAATGATCGAGAAGGAGAGAAAATTTTAGAAACAAAGGGTTTATCAACTTCAGCCACGCAACTCAATAGATTAATAGAGTGTTATGCAGGTAATCCTCTCGCTTTGAAGATTGCTGCTACGACGATTAAAGAATTATTTGATGGTGATATTGCTGATTTCTTAGAAGCCGGTGCAATTATCTGCGGTGATATTTTTGATTTACTCGATTGTCAGTTTCATCGGCTCTCGGTTTTAGAAAAGCAAATCATGTATTGGTTAGCGATAAATCGGGAATGGGTATCTTTAAAAGATTTGCAAAGCGATATTATTGATGTTGTCAAAACGCGGGATTTGCTGACAGCTTTAGAGTCTTTGCAATCTCGTTGTTTAATTGAAAATGAATCGGGATTTACTCAGCAACCAGTGGTGATGGAGTATGTAATTGAAGAGTTAATCGAACAAGTTGCTCAAGAAATTCAGACGGGAGAAATTCAAATTTTTGATAAATATGCTTTAATTAAAGCTCAATCCCAGGATTATCTGAGAAATGCTCAAATTGAATTTATACTAAAGCCTCTTATCGATAAATTATTCAGCTTTTGGGTGACAAAAGAAATTATTCAAAGCCACTTAAATCAACTTTTATTACAACTCAAATCGTCTCCAAAACCAGGATATGCTGCGGGTAATATTATTAATCTGCTGCGACAACTTGATATAGAACTAAATAACTATGATTTTTCTAACTTAAATATTTGCCAAGCTAACTTCCAAGGAATCAATTTAGAACAAACAAACTTTACTAATTGCAATTTGCAAAAATCAGTGTTTACCCAAACATTAGGTAGTATTCTCGCTGCTAAATTTAGCCCCACAGGTAATTTATTCGCTACAGCAATCGATAATAATATATATCTTTGGGAAGTTGACTTTGGGAGACAAATATATCAACTTGAAGGTCATACAGCTTGGATCAGGTCGATCGCATTTACTCCAGATGGTAAAATCTTAGCTAGCGGTAGTCATGACAGCAACATAAAACTATGGAATGTCGAAACTGGAGAATGCTTGCAAACATTAACTGGGCATACATCCGGTATACAATCCCTCGCTTTTAACCGAGATGGAACCCTTTTAGCCAGCGGTAGCAACGATAAAACCGTTAGATTGTGGAATATTCAAACCGGACAATGTTTGATATTGCAAGGACATAAAAATAATATCACCTTCGTCAGCTTCCATCCCCTTGAGGAAAAATTAATTACAGCCAGCACCGATAATACCGTCAGATTGTGGGATATTCAAAATGGCGAATGTTTACAAATCTTCAATATTTCGATTAATTGGCTACTTGCGATCGCGCTAAGTCATGACGGAAAAACTTTAGTTACTGGCAGCGATGGTAATGCGGTAAAATTCTGGGATATGTCCAGCGGTAAATGCATTAAAATCCTACCAGATTACAACAGCTTTGTCTGGACAGTAACTTTTAGTAAAGATGGAAAAAGTATCATTACTGGCAGCGAAGATAACACAATTAAAGTTTGGGATATTGAGACAGGAGAATGTCTGCAAACCTTACGCGAGCATCAGCAGCGGGTTTGGCTGGTCGATATACATCCAGATAATCTAACTTTACTGAGTATTAGTGAAGACCAAAAAATTAAACTTTGGCATATTCCATCAAGACGCTGTTTAAGAACACTACAAGGATACAGTAACTGGATATTATCTCTGGCTTTTAGTCCAGATAGTCAAACCTTAGCCAGTAGTTATCAAGATTGGAAAGTCAGATTATGGGATATTAAAACGGGTAAATGTGATTTAATATTATCAGGACACAATAACTTAATATCTTCAGTTAGCTTTGCTCCTCCACATATTGAAGATTATCTTTTAGCTAGCGGTAGTGATGACAATACGATCGTAGTGTGGAATCATCACGGTGAATGCTCAAAAACACTCCGGGGACACGATGATTGGGTGTATTCAGTTGATTTTAGCCCAAACGGAAATATTTTAGCTAGTGGAAGTCGAGACTATACAGTAAAACTTTGGGATTGTCGAACGGGTGAATGTCTGTATACTTTTACTGGACACGATAATCGAGTTAAATCAGTCGCTTTTAATCCTTTGGGTAATATACTCGCAACCGCTAGCGACGATAAAATAATTAAAATATGGGATGTTAATAGACATCTCCGGAAATCATGTATCTGGTTCCAAATTACACAGATACCTAACCCCCCTACCCCCCTTCCCTACCAGGGAATGGGGGTTTTTAAGCCTCTCTCCCAGTGGGGGAGAGGTTTGGAGAGGGGTCTTTTTTCTTTTCCGGAGATGTCTAATAATCAAAGTTGCTTGCATACACTTACAGGACATCAAGATCGAATTGATTGCGTAGTTTTCAGCCCCGATGGCAAGATAATTGCTAGTGCAGGTTGCGATCGCACTATCAAACTGTGGGATGTAAATACCGGGGAATGTCTAAATACTTTACCAGCACATACGCGCAGAATCCGCAAAGTAGTATTTACCTCTAATAATAATAGTATTTTAGCAAGCTGTAGCGACGACGGAACAGTAAAACTGTGGGATATCAGCACGGGTGAAAATATTAAAACATTGTCGGGGCATGACAAAGCAGTATGGGCAGTGGCAATTAGTCCCGATAGTAGTATATTAGCCAGCGGTAGCGAAGACCAAACTATTAAACTGTGGCATCTCGAAACGGGTGAATGTATTCAAACCTTGAGATGCAATAGACCTTATGAAGGGATGAATATTCATAATATTACTGGATTAACCACCGCTGAGAAAACAGTTTTAAAATCTCTTGGGGCTGTGGAAGAATAAGTACTTAGGCAAAATAAATTGTATATTTGTCATTGCGAGCGACAGCGAAGCAATCGCAAGACTTTGAGATTGCTTCGCTGTCGCTCGCAATGACACAAACAATTTTGCATACCCACTTAGGGATTAATTTTTCATCTTACCAAACCCTAATTCCGTAACTTCTCCAATACTTCCTCAGTAAACGGATTCTTACCTTCCCGCAGCACTTTCACCCAACCTTGCCATTGTGCTTTACTTTCTTTATCATCAGTCTCGGCAATAAGTGCCTCAAAATCAGCTACAGCCCCTTTGTAATCACCCGTCAGCGCCCTTGCTAACCCGCGACTATTGCGAATATAGCCACTATCCGGCTCAAGTTTCACAGCTTTTTCACAGGCAAACATCACTTCTTGGGCAGATTTATTTAGGCTACCTTGTACACAAAGTCTATCCCAAGTCTCAGCATCAATTTCGACTTCGGCATCCAGTTTTTGGGCTTGGTTATAAGTTGCGATCGCTTCCTTTATCTTCTTCTCTCTAACAAGACTACTTGCCTCACCAACCAAACGTTCAGCTTTACCTTTATTCTCAAACTCTTCTGCTTTTTTCTGGGTATCAAATTTAAACTTTTCTTCCCGATTCCACTTTAAAGCAGTCTTAAAAGTCGCAATCGCTTCCTCAACATCCCCAGCTTTCGCTGACTCTTCTCCCGCTTTCACTAAATACGGTGCTGCTACTTTGATTTTAGATGGTGTTTGACATACCTTTAATTTTTCCAGTTCTTTAGCATTGATAACCAAATAATCGTTCAACCAATTACAACCCCTAGCGAGCAAATCATCTAACTCTTCCATCCGCCAAATCCGGGCGGTATTATCCTCAGATGCGGTGAGAATGCGTTTGCCGTCGTCGCTAAATACAGCGCTGATGACACGCTCTGTATGGCCTTTGAGAACAGCTAATTCCTTGCCTTGTGTATCCCAAATCCGGGCGGTATTATCCTCAGATGCGGTGAGAATGCGTTTGCCGTCGTCGCTAAATACAGCGCTGATGACACGCTCTGTATGGCCTTTGAGAACAGCTAATTCCTTGCCTTGTGTATCCCAAATCCGGGCGGTATTATCCTCAGATGCGGTGAGAATGCGTTTGCCGTCGTCG
>NZ_CAWUDI010000094.1:0-5308 GCF_963920925.1 Calothrix sp. CCY 0018
TCTGGAACCATCATAAAGTTTTTCGCTGACTTGATAACCGGGAATACTGACTTGAACCTGAACCATAGCACCATCACCTTATTACTTTCCCACTTAGTATTCCCAGATACGTGAATCAATTTATATTAAGATAAAAATCTTAATCTTTATTTACAAGTGCTAAATTCTCAATTTCAAAACGCGGGAATCTCTAAGATAAACTCCGTACCTTCAGTTAAAACAGAATTACAACTGACTTTACCACCATGTTTTTCTTCAATAATTTGTCTGGCAATAGCTAATCCCAAACCCGTACCTTGACCAACACCTTTGGTAGTAAATAAATGGTCGAATATTTTTGTTTTCACTTCTTCACTCATCCCTTTACCATTATCTGCAATTAATATTTTTACATTATTATTTTCAACTGAGGTTTTAACGGTAATTTTATTAGGGTTTGCTTTAATTTCTTCAAAACTACGTCCGGTGTTAGTATTAAATTCTTCTAAAGCATCAATTGCATTCGCCAAAATATTCATAAATACCTGATTTAATTGACCGGGAAAACATTCTATTTTTGGTATATTACCATACTCATTTATAACTTCAATCGCGGGACGGTTTTCGTCGGCTTTAAGTCGATGTTTGAGAATTAAAATAGTACTATCTAAACCATCATGAATATTAAATGAAACTTTATAATCTTTATCTGCACGAGAGAAAGTTCTCAAACTGGTGCTAATATTTTTTAACCTGTCGCAAGCCATCGCCATTGCATCAATCATCTTCGGTAAGTCTTCCAAGCTATAATCAAGGTCAATTTCTTCGGCATGGTCGAGAATCTCATCTCCTGGTTCGGGTAGACTTTCTTGATATAATTGCAGGTGTTCGGTGATGTCAGCTAAGGTTGGCTTGGTTTGTTTGAGAGTAGCATTAATAAAGCCTAAAGGATTATTCATTTCATGAGCTACCCCGGCAACTAAGTTACCTAGTGCGGACATTTTTTCGCTTTGAACTATTTTTAATTGAGCGTGTTGCAAATTTTGTAATGCGTTTTCTAATTCTTTAGATTTTTGAATTACTTTTACTTTGGCTGTTTCGCGTTCTCTCTGTGCAGTTTGTTGTTCGCTAATATCTTGAACGATAGTTAATCCATGTTGTTTTCCTTTATATATGAAGGATACTGCTTTAACTTCAAAATCAAAGAAACTACCATCCTTCCGTTTGCCAATACCCTGAGCATAAAATTCTTTTCCTTGTCTTAAGGTTATTAAATAGTCATTGAAGAGATAGATATAATCGGGATGAACAAAATCTGGTGGTATTAATTGCAACCATTCTTCTTGAGAATAACCATAAATATTAGTAATAGCAGGATTAGCTGCAACCAATTTTCCTGTTTCTAAATCACAAATTGATAATCCATTATTAACATTGTCAAAAATACTGCGATACTCTGCTTCTTTTTGAGAAATTTCCTGTATCTTATTTTGCTGTTGGTTGTATAAATGAGCATTTTCTATCGATATCGCAGCTTGAGAGGCAAGTAAGTTAATAATTTGTTGACGTTCAAAGGTAAATACTCCAGAAGCAATTTGATTTTCTAGATATAAAATTCCTACCAAATGTCCTTGATTAATAATTGGCGTGCATAATACACTTTTGGGGTGATGTTCCATCATGTATTCGCCAATTACCCCAGGAATATCTATTCGACAGTTATCGATAACTATTGTTTGTTGGGTATTTTTAACGTAATTAATTATTTTAGTTGGTATATGCTGACTAATATCAATTGATTCGGAAATGAGAATATTTTGAAGTTGATCTTGTAGTGTATTATCGTAACTAATAGAAGTAATTGCTCGTACTTGCCAAATATTATCTTGAGAAAGTATTAATACAGATTTTTTTGCTCCAGAGTTTTCTAAAATAATTTTGGTCAAGTTAGTAACAAGTTCATCTAATTCTATACAACTAGAAATTGCTTGAGCAGCTTTGAGAATAGAAGAAAAATCTAAAGCATCGGAAATACTAGTGCTAGCTGTAGTAGAAGAACGAGTCGAAGAAGAACTTACTTTCCAGCCAGTGGCAGCTATTGTTTCGAAGGGATTGAGGTTAACTTGTCGTTGTTGTAAGATAGGTTTGAGCAGTTGGGGATAGCGCTTTTCTAAATCATCGGTTTTGGCTTTGGCTCCCCAACGGGCGTAACAATAGTAAGCTTCTTGCATATAGCCACTGGCGATTTTCTCTTTATCCCAATCGAGATAAAATTTAGCTGCAAGTTCGTTGGCTAAGGCTTCTTCTTGACTATAACCATTAGTTTTGGCTCCAGAAATTGCTTTTTCGTATAGCTCCAGAGCTTGTGATTTTTGCTTTAAAACTCGACATTTTTCTGCTTCTACCAAATCAAATTTATGTTGATGGTTCATGGGAGCATAATTTGCCCAATTATCTTGTAGTTGGGTTTGGTTTTGTTCAACCCGTTGTAATATTTCTGATGTCTGCACTGATTCGGAATTCACAGATGCCAAAGCAAGCAAAGATTCATAAAAATAAAACGCCGGTTCGCTGACAAGTCCAGCACCAGCCCTCAGATAATGTTTGATTTCAACTGCATGGTTTTGAGCCAATTCTATTTCTTCAAATAGGTAGCAAAGCATCAGCTTATATAAATAGAAAATATATAGCCCATATGAGTCATTCGCAGAACGTAGCTGAGGTAAAAGTTCTGTTTCGTTGAGGGCTTCCCCAGACAAAATAGTCGGATGCTCTGTACTCCCCAGCAGATTTAAAATAGGTTGCCAGTAAATTCGGCAATAACTAGCTGTGGTCAATTGGTTGAATTGCTCCAATCCATTGCAGTAGTTGCGAGTTTCGCGCTCCAACTTAGCAAGAGGCTGACCGCACCAAAAAGAAGTGTGACAAAAATTGTGGGCATTGTGACCGGCAAAATCTATGCTTCCAAGCTCTAATCCAGTAGCATAACCTTCTTGTAAAAGTGGTAATATTTCTCGGATATGAGATTTACGTTGCAGAATATATACTCCTAAAATTAACAATGCTTGAGGCTTACTTACTTTGCTACCGAGTTTTGAGACAACTTGGAGTG
Source organism: Calothrix sp. CCY 0018 (assembly GCF_963920925.1). Lineage (NCBI taxonomy): Bacteria > Bacillati > Cyanobacteriota > Cyanophyceae > Nostocales > Calotrichaceae > Calothrix > Calothrix sp. CCY 0018. The sequence continues at coordinate 3,092 of NZ_CAWUDI010000094.1, forward strand.
CTAATTGACCGAACTGTGTTGCTGTATCCACATCTTGTAAGAAATTGCACAGGAGAACAGCATAGCTAGCATACACATAACCTGAAATAAATGTATTGCCGTACTTAATTGATAGTTTGACTGACAATAAAATTAGCAATGGAAACAAAGGAGATCCAGAAAGATAAGCTGCTGGCATGATGCTAGTAGCAATCTGGATAATGGCGAGTTTTTCTTCATCCGTCATTATCGGTAGGTCAACTAAGTCTTCAATTTCCCGTTCTCCAATCAGTTCGTTAAGCTCTGCAATACTGTGTTGAATATCTTGGGGTGTAGGATTTTGAGGAAAAGTAATTCTAAACTGTTGTAAAATTTGTTGGGCGATCGCAATGGCTTCGGTTAGCTTATTCTGAGCAAAACTTGATTGAATTCTAATTTGATAAACATTAACTTGTTCTAGTAAAGAGCGTGAATGTTCGATGACTTTTTCAATCAACTCTTCCATCACTTCAAAGTCACCGCTCAACATTGCTAATTCAGTACATAAATCATGAAATGCTAGACACATTTCGTACTGTCGCAACCAAGGATTTTCTCCAAGTAATTGTAAGCCGATAGCTGCATATTCGCGAGCAGCTTGATAAGCGGTTGCGGCTCTTGCTTTACGACAAGCAATCAAGTTAAGTTGTGCTAATTCATCTGTGTGATTTTGTTCGACTATGAAATTAATTCCATAATTTAATTGATTAATTAATTCAAAAATTCGTTCTTCTCTAGCTTCTGGTGGAATTTTTTGTAACAATAATTGTCCAATATGATAATGAGTTTTTTGCTTTTGGTCTTCCGGAATTAAAGAATAAGCTGCTTGTTGAATTCTGTCGTGTAAAAATTTGTATGTAACAGTCTCTGAATTGTCTCGATCTTCCGTTTGATTTTCAGCACCAACAAAAAACTTATAGACATTGCTTTCGGGTAAAATCAAACCAGCTTGCAAGGCATTCCACAAACAAGCAGCTGTTTCTATCTGAGATTGTTCGGAAACAGTTGCTAATGTTTCTAAATCAAATTGATTTCCAATACAAGCAGCCAATTTCAACACATCTTGCGTTGATTCTGGTAATCTACGTAATTGAAACATCATAAACTCAACTACATCTGAGGAAAGTGCTTGCTGGTTGATTTGTGTAATCTCACATTGCCAACACCCTTCTAAGAAGTTGAATTGAATCAAGTTATCTTCATGTAAAGATTTGAGGAATTGAGTTGCAAAAAATGGATTACCTTCTGTTTTAAGATGTACCAACTGCGAAAGAGCAAATCCCGAATCTTCCGAACACTTTAATGTATCGGCAACTAGCTGATTTAATTTTAATTGGCTCAAGGGTTTGAGGGTAATTGTATTTACAATTGCCCCTGCGTTTTTGATTTCGTCTAATGTACTAATTAAGGGATGAGTAGGAAATACTTCATTGTCTCTATAAGCACCAATTAATAATACATAATTCCAATCTCCTTCACTCATTAATAATTGAATCAATTTTAGTGAAGCCAAGTCAACCCACTGCAAATCATCCAAAAATATGACTAGCGGATGTTCTTTTTTGGTAAATAATTTCAGAAATTTTTGAAACAATAAATTAAATCGATTTTGAGCAGCATTACCAGATAATTCTGGAGCGGGTGGTTGTTGACCAATAATTCTTTCTAATTCGGGAATTACTTCAATAATTACTTGGGCATTATCTCCTAATAGTTTAAGTATTTTTTGTTTCCATTGTTCGATGGTTTTATTGTTTTCTGTTAATAACTGTCCCATCAAATTCCGAAAAGCTTGCACAAATGCTGAAAAAGGAATATTACGATTAAATTGGTCAAATTTACCTTTGATAAAATAACCGCGCTGTTTGACAATCGGTTTGTGAACTTCGTTAACCACCGCAGTTTTACCGATTCCAGAAAAACCTTCAATTAACATTAACTCAACCCCTTTCTTTTCAGATTCAAGGGGGTTAGCTACTCTGTCAAATGCTTCTAGTAGTTGCCGAACTTCATTTTCTCGACCATATAATTTTTCTGGAATAATAAATCTGTCACAAATATCTTTTTGAGCTATGGAGAAATCTGCAATTTTTTCGGTTGATTTTATTTTTAATAAACATTCTTCTAAATCGTACCTTAATCCTAAAGCACTTTGATATCTGTCTTCGGCATTTTTTGCCATTAACTTCATGACGATAT
>NZ_CAWUDI010000095.1:0-4906 GCF_963920925.1 Calothrix sp. CCY 0018
GTCGCGCTCCCGATGATATTTTGGCTCACGGTAATAAAGGATTAGCTTTACAAAGATTAGGGGATTTACAAGCAGGTTTATCTCAACACCAAGATGCTCAAAATTCCTACACACAAGCAATTGTTTCCTACAATCAAGTACTCAGTCGCGCTCCCGATGATATTTTGGCTCAGAATAATAAAGGATTCGCTTTACAAAGTTTAGGGGATTTACAAGCAGGTTTATCTCAACAAGAAGAAGCACTCAAAAGTTACCAAGCAGCATTAACAGAGTTTAATCGTTCGTTAGAGATTGCACCGAATGATGAGCGAGTTATAAATTTAAGAGATGATTTGCAAAAATGTTTAGATGATTTCAAGTAAACCAAAACCGTGCGATTAGATTTAATGGTTGTTGTTGGGTTTCCTTGCGTCAACCCAACCTACGTGGGAAACTCTTCTAAATACAGTTCTGTTGCTTCTTTGAGATTACTAATGGCTTCTTCTATAGTTTCTCCTTGGCTGGCTGTTTCCACTTCACGACATTCAGCCACATACACATCGTCTTCCCAATAAATCACTGCGGTAAAAATTTTGTTCATTGCATTCTCAAATAGTTACGTATCGTCTCACGCTCTATTTTCCTAAGATAAACTTAATTTAATAACCCTGTAAAATAGCTCAATGATATCCCCTAAATTACTCGAAATTGACCGCTCCATCCGTGACTTATCTTTAGAAGAGCAGATGTGGCTTTTGGAAAGTTTGGTAAAAAACTTGCGAAAGAAGACAAATACAAATAATTTCCCTTTGAATTCTCAAGATATTGAAAAAGAAATAGCTGAAATGGCGAATGATAATGAAATTAAAACCGAAATTCATGCTATTGATGAAGAGTTTGCTATTACCCAGATGGATGGTTTGGAAAAGCAGTGAGTATTGAACGAGGTCAAATTTTTTTCGTAAATCTTAATCCAGTTGAAGGAAGAGAGCAAGCTGGTAAACGTCCGGTTTTAGTATTGTCTATAAATAGCATTAATAATTTGCCTTTAGTTGTCACCGTAACAGTAGGAACTAAAGGGGCTAATATTAAGCGCGATTACCCAACAAATGTACGTGTTTCTTCAGACGAAAGTGGATTACCAATCGAAACGGTTTTCATGTGTTTTCAAATACGCTCTTTGGATAAAGTACGGTTTCCCGCTCAATCAGCAGGTCAAATTTCAGAGTCTAAAATGCTGGAAGTGGAAGCTGCTGTTCGCTACTGTTTAGGTTTATAAGCTTCACTCACCATCTCTCTAAAATCTCTTCCGTCAGCATCCTCCGCGTCTAATAAGGTTTTTTGACACCCAAATCTCCACAAACATTTCAGAATGTTGCAAAAAGTGCATTTTGAGAATTTGTAACAAATAATAGTAGTAAATCTCAATACTTTTAGCTACTAGTTAACTTAAACGAAGTTTCTATCTTTGTGATTATTTCCAGTCACAATAACTACTATTAATATGTTTGAGTACCCCCCTGCAATAATTATCGGAGATAAATTTATGACAGACGCTAATCAATCAACGCCGATACAAACCTTTACTGCTAGCGAAGGCGTTCTCACCACTAACAGTACTACTATCAATACAGTTAACATTCGTTCGGGGCCTTCGCTGAATCGTCGCGTTATTAAGGAAGGAAAAGAAGGCGATAAAGTCAAAATTCTCGATCAAACCAAACCTGCTGGAGATACTCGTGCTTGGTATAAAGTCAAATTCGGTTCGCAAGCGGATGATATTGGCTGGGTACGGGAAGATGTGATCGAATTAACTTACACAAATCCTTCTTCTGCTTCAACTCAATTACTTTTTGCTACCAACAGCAGAACGGTAAGAATTTATTCTGAAGAAAAGCAGATTTATATGAATGTTTATGACAATCGCGCCGAAAAAACGGAATTATATGCTGTTGAAGCTGCGAGATTGCCAAAACTTGATGCTGAAAGTAAATTTAAAAGTTACGTTGCCATCAAGGATAATACTGCTTATTACGTGAGATTTACTCCTTTTGGTGAAGTAGATTTTATTGTTAATAACGCCACTAACGGTAATATAATTCTCAAAGAAAAAGGTTTCCGTGCTAGCGGTAGCGAATATCAGAATCAGTGAACAGTTATCAATTATCAATTATCACAATTTTACTGATAGCTATTTCTTTTAAATCTGACATTTTGCTCCATTCTCAATACCGCCTTGGAATAAATTCTTGGGCTGCATAAACAAAGTCTGATAAATCAGACTGGTTAAGGGTTTTAGCTTATTTTAGTGCGTTTCAACGTACTTTGTATATTAGCCGATGATTTTGATTTCTCTGCGAGAAAGCCTCCGGCTTACAAGGCGGGTGCTGAAGCTTAACGACAATGGTGCAAGATGTCAGATTTATAAGACTTTTGCTATCAGACTCTTAATTGCACTACCCGTCGATATTGATAATAAGCAAAATGCGAATTCTAAGCCACCAATTATTTACTGATAATTGATAATTGATAACTGATTAAGGATATAAACCTCTATCCTTCAACGCTTGCGCTACTCTACCGACTCCTAATACATAAGCTGCTAATCTCGGTGAAATTTTTCTTTCCTGAGATTGCTGCATAACTTTGCGATATGCTTGAACCATCAAATTTTCCATTTCACCGTTCACTTTTTCTTCATCCCAAAATAAATAAGAAAGTCCCTGTACCCATTCGAGATAACTAACTACAACTCCACCAGCGTTACTCAAAATATCTGGTAATACTGTTACACCACGTGCTTCTAATGATAAGTTTGCTTCGAGGGTAACTGGGCCATTTGCAGCTTCGGCGATAATATTAGCTTGGATGCGATCGGCGTTTTTTTGCGTAATTTGATTTTCTAAAGCTGCGGGAATCAACACGTCGCAAGGTAATGTTAATAACTCTGCATTGCTAATTGGTTGCGTTTTTGAAAATCCCGAAATTTTACGATTATTCTCTTTTTGATATGCTTTTAGTTGTGGAATATCTAAACCATTCTCCGCAAAAATACCACCGGAACCCGTGGAAACAGCAATAATTTTTGCTCCGGCTTGATGTAGCAATTCAGCCGCAGCGCCACCGACGTTACCAAAACCTTGAATCGCAATTCGGGTACCTTCTAAAGATTTACCTTTATCTTTTAAGGCTTCACGGACGATAATCATTACACCGCGCCCGGTTGCCATTTCCCTTCCCAAGGAACCACCTATCGAAAGCGGTTTCCCGGTGACTACTCCCGGCACTGCATGACCGATATTTACCGAATAAGTGTCCATCATCCAAGCCATTTCACGGGCTGATGTACCCATGTCTGGTGCGGGTATATCTACTGACGGCCCGATGTCTTTAATTAACTCGCTAATATAACGTCGAGAAATACGTTCTAATTCGTTGATGCTGTAACTTTTGGGATTTATCGCAATTCCGCCTTTAGCACCACCGTAAGGAATTCCCAACAACGCACATTTCCAAGTCATCAGCATTGCTAAAGCCGAAACTTCCCGCAGAGTCACGGCTGGATGGAAACGAATACCGCCTTTGTGAGGCCCTAAAACGTTACAGTGTTGGACTCGATGTCCGGCTAAAATCTGTATTTCACCGCTATCTCGTTTTACGGGAATGGAAACAGTAACTACCTTACGCGGGTTACTAAGTATTTCTAATACACCTTGATCTAACTTTAATTCTTTCGCCGCCGCGTCTAAATAGCTACAGGCTTGGTCAAATGGGCAAATATACGCAGGAGAAGGAATCTCTGGTAAAAGTGGCGATGTTTTATCCATATAATGTAAAAATTAAAATATTTTCCTAACACGAGTTTCTGAACAACTCGATTATGCTCTCAGCCTAGCCCACTTTTTGATTAGTTTGCATATTTTTGTAAATTTAATTACAATTTTTTTGCTTGAAATAAAGCTATTGCGCTTTTTATTTGAATGCAACACACTTCGCAAACCTCACCCCGCCCTAAAGGACACCCCTGTCCTTAGTAAGGAGAGGGGAAGGGGTGAGGTAATAACGGTATTCTATCCAGTTGAAATAAAACCAACCCTAACTCATTAAATAATCGAAAAATAATCGAAGGAATAAAAATAATGACTTTAGAGATATTTGCATCCGCCATTCAAGAAGCCATCCAAAAACAACGGGAATTTTTTCAAACTGGTCAAACTAAATCATTAGATTTTCGACTAGCCCAACTACAGCGTCTCAAGCAGTCTATCATTGAATATCAAGATGCAATTGTAGAAGCAGTTAAAGCCGATTTAGGAAGACCACCTTTTGAAGCTTATTTTGAAATTGCGACTTTAGCAGAAGTTAATTTAGCGATTAAAAAGCTCCGAAATTGGGCAAAACCCCGCAAAGTCAAAACTCCCATTGACCAGTTTCCATCATCTGCTTGGATACAGCCAGAACCGCTTGGAGTCGTTTTAATTATTAGCCCGTGGAACTATCCTTTCCAGTTGATGATATCACCTTTGGTGGGTGCAATTGCTGCGGGAAATTGTGCAATTCTCAAGCCGTCCGAAAATGCTCCCAATACTTCTAGGGTAGTAACCAAAATTATTCAGTCGTGTTTTGAACCTAACTATATTGCTATTTTTGAAGGAGATGCAGATACCAGCAAACAACTCTTAGCAGAAAAATTCGATCATATTTTCTTCACCGGGAGTACTGTTATCGGTAAAGTTGTCGCTCAAGCAGCAGCACAGCATCTGACTCCAGTCACTTTAGAATTGGGTGGTAAAAGCCCTTGTATCATTGATGCTGATGTTAATCTTGAGACTGCTGCCAAACGTATAATCTGGGGAAAATTCATCAATGCTGTTGACACTCTCCGTCCTATAAGGACGAAGATTCTTCATTCATAGAATCAACTTGC
>NZ_CAWUDI010000096.1:0-4271 GCF_963920925.1 Calothrix sp. CCY 0018
CCCAACCCACCAGTCATTCCAGCGCCAACGTTACGTCCAACTTGACCTAAGACTACAATTACACCGCCAGTCATGTATTCGCAACAGTGATCCCCGGCTCCTTCGATTACTGCCGAACATGAAGAGTTACGCACGGCAAAACGTTCGCCAGCTTTTCCTGTAGCAAATAACATTCCCCCAGTTGCACCGTAAAGGCAGGTATTACCAATGATGGTGTTTTCTGATGGTTTGTAGGTGGCTGCGGTTGGTGGTTTAATAATTATCTCTCCACCATTCATTCCTTTACCGACGTAATCGTTGGCTTCTCCCATCAATGTCAGTTTCATGCCGTTGAGCAGAAAAGCACCAAAACTTTGTCCGACGCTTCCCTTAAAGTTAAGGTTAATTTGACCTTTGAAACCAGTGTCGCCGTATTTGGATGCAATTACCCCAGCAATGCGCGAACCTATAGTTCTATCCGTGTTAACCCCATTAACTGTTTTGCTTACCCGAGAATGTTGGTTAATAGCATTTTGAATTTCAGCGCTACGCAATAAATCATCATCGAGTACCGCACCGTTGCTGTGAACTTGTTCGTGTTGCAACCAGCTACGATTTTCTTTGGTATCGGGTAATTTCAACAAGCAGTCAAGATTTAATGCTCGCGTCTTGGTTAATTCAACACCTTCGCGCATTTTCATCAAGTCAGCACGTCCGATTACTTCCGATAAACTTCGATAACCAAATCTTGCTAACAAACTGCGTACTTCTTGGGCAATAAAGTAGAAGAAATTAACAACTTTTTCTGGGGTGCCGGGGAAGCGCTTGCGTAATTCTTCCTTCTGGGAAGCAACACCTACAGGACAGTTATTTGTATGACATATCCGCGCCATAATACAACCTTCGGCAATCATGGCAATGGAACCAAAACCAAATTCTTCGGCTCCCATCATCGCTCCCATCAAAATATCCCAACCGCTCTTTAAACCGCCATCTACCCGCAAAATTACTCGATCGCGCAGGCTATTTTCCATCAATACTCGATGTACTTCTGTTAATCCCAGTTCCCACGGAGAACCGGCGTGTTTAATAGAACTTAGAGGTGATGCTCCCGTACCGCCATCATGACCGGAAATTTGGATAATATCGGCGTTAGCTTTGGCTACACCCGCAGCAATGGTTCCGATACCGATTTCTGAAACCAGTTTTACTGAAACTTGCGCTAAGGGATTAATTTGATGTAAATCAAAAATTAACTGGGCTAAATCTTCAATCGAATAGATGTCATGGTGCGGTGGTGGAGAAATTAAAGTTACTCCAGGTTTGGAACGTCTTAAACCAGCAATATATTCGCTAACTTTTTTACCCGGTAACTGCCCCCCTTCTCCTGGTTTCGCACCTTGAGCCATCTTGATTTCAATTTGTTTGGCGCTCATTAAGTACTGTGGAGTTACCCCAAAGCGTCCCGACGCAACTTGCTTGATGGCGCTCGTTGCCGTATCGCCGTTACGCAACCCGTTTAAATGAGGTAATGTTGCCGAATTACCCCTATCATCAACATCATTTAAAGTCTTGAAACGTACAGGATCTTCTCCACCTTCCCCAGAATTAGACTTACCGCCAAACCGATTCATCGCGATCGCCAAGGTTTCGTGTGCTTCTCGTGACAATGCTCCTAGTGACATTCCCCCAGTACAAAAGCGCTTCACAATTTCGCTGACAGGCTCTACTTCTTCAATCGAAATCGCTTCTCTATCGCTTTGGAAGTCGAGTAAGTCGCGTAAAGCGGTAATCGGTCTACCTTGCAAATGCTGCTGGTAAACTTCGTAATGGTCGTGATTTTTACTACTAACAGCCTGGTGCAACGCCTTCGCCATTTCCGGACTGTTCATATGGTATTCGCCACCACGACGATACTGAACGAAACCTAAATTTTCTAACTTTTTAAGGTTTAATTCGGGGAAAGCTTTGCAGTGGATAGATAAAACTTCCGATTGCAATTCGCTCAAGTTAATTCCACCAATCCGGGAAGTAGTACCGTAAAATCCCAAATCTAATAAATCTCTACCAATACCAATAGCTTCAAAAATTTGCGCTCCTTGGTAACTTGTTAGCAGCGAAATCCCCATTTTAGAAAGGATTTTCAGCAAACCGTTTTCTACAGCTTTGATATAATTTGCCGTACTTTGCTGTAAGCTAACAGATGCAATTTTACCGCGCTCCATAAACTGCTGTGTTTTAGGATCTGACCACCAGCTACGTAAAGTATCCATTGCCATGTAGGGACAAACCGCAGCCGCACCGAAACCAATCAAACAAGCAAAATGATGAGTACTCCAACATTGAGCAGTATTCACCACCAAAGAAGCATTCATTCGCAACCCTTCGTGAATTAAATGGTGGTGTACCGCACCAACAGCCAATAAAGGAGGAATATAGGTATTTTCTGCGTTTATCGCTCCATAATCTTCCCACTCCTGGGAATTCGGAGCAACTTTATCGCTCAAAACCAAAATTTTCGCACCATTACGCACAGCAACGGCTGCTTGCTGCTGCAAAGATTTTACAGCAGCTTTTAATCCTTCACGAACGCTCTCAATTGGAAACACCGTCGATAATTCAACCGTATCAAAATCCGACTTTTGGATTTCCTGTAACTGAGACTCAGTTAACACCGGCGATTCCAACATAAACCGGCGAGCATATTCCGGTTTGGGATCGAGTAAATTACCCCTCGCACCCAATTCCACCTTTAACGACATCACCAACTTTTCCCGTAAAGGATCGATAGGTGGATTTGTTACTTGAGCAAACCGCTGTTTGAAATAGTCGTACAGTAAATGTGGTTTTTCAGAAAGTACCGCCAGAGGGATATCATCACCCATACAGAAAGTCGGTTCTTTACCATCAATTGCCATTGGCACAATTATCATTTCCACATCTTCCGTGGTGTAGCCAAAAGCCATTTGATGGAGCAACAAAGCTTTTCTGTCTATCGAATTAGTTGTTAGCTGTTGGTTGTTAGTTGCTGAATGTCCGTTTCCATTCGCACCATTACCATTCGCACCATTTCCATTGTTAACAGTTAACTGTTCGCTGTTCAATGATTTCCGATGCTGTCGCAACCATTCCCCATAAGGATGACTCTTGGCAACTTTACTCTTAATTTCCCAATTCTTGAGAATCTCATGGTTTTGCAAATCCACGGCGATCGCCTCTCCGGGACCAAGCCGACCTTTCTCAATGATATTTTCTTCTGGGAAATCAACTACACCAGCTTCACTCGCAACCACAATGTAGTCATCGGAGGTAATACAGTAACGCGCCGGTCTTAAGCCATTGCGGTCTAAAGTTGCACCAACTGTCTTACCATCGCTAAATACTAAAAGCGCCGGCCCATCCCAAGCTTCTTGCAATCCACTATAGTATTCATAAAAGTCTACAATCTCCGGATAATTACTTAAAGCAGGTTGATTATTATAAGCTTCCGGAACCATTATCATCAAAGCTTCCAAAGGACTGCGCCCGGAACGCACCTGTAGCTCAAAGACGTTATCTAAAGTTGCAGAATCGCTGTTTCCCATACTGACAAACGGCTTTAATTCTTCCAACCGCTCTTGCCAAACTGGATGGCTCAAACTTGCCTGTCTGGCTTTCATCCAGTTGATATTACCTAACAGAGTATTAATTTCTCCATTGTGACCCAAAAGCCGCATTGGTTGCGCTAAAGGCCATTTAGGCAAAGTATTCGTACTAAAACGACGATGGTAAACAACAAAACTACTCTTATAAGCAGGATTCTTTAAATCGTGGTAAAAATCTCCCAAAACCGCCGAACGTACCATACCCTTGTAGACAATCGTCCGACTCGATAGCGAACAAACATAAAACTCTTCCATCGACTCATTATGTTGATGAATAGCTTTATGAACTCTACGGCGCGTAATATAAAGCTTTCTTTCTAACTCATCCCCGGTGACATCTTCCGATTGAAGAAAAATCTGCTCAATCTGCGGCTGATTCGCGTAGGCTTGTACTCCTAAAACACTCGAATCAACCGGAACCACGCGCCATCCTAAAACCTTCAGATTTTCAGAAACCGCAATAGTTTCGACCAGACAGCGAGCAGTACGAGCAGCTTGTTCGTCACGAGGTAAGAACAACATACCTACAGCAATTCCCCGAGTTGCTTCCAAACCCCTTTCATTCCAACCTTGCCGAAATAATTCCCACGGAATCGCGCTTAATATTCCCGCACCATCGCCAGAATCTTTATCCGCGCTACAACCACC
>NZ_CAWUDI010000097.1:0-4096 GCF_963920925.1 Calothrix sp. CCY 0018
ATGATTAAAGCCGTTCTAGAAGAACGAGGCTTGTATCCCATTGTTTTCGGTCAAAATTCAAAATACAAATCAGGTTCTCTATAATGTTTAAATCTAAGTCAAAATTGGTTTTTTCTATAATAAAAAGCGTCGTTATTTTAGCAATGGTAGGAGTATTTTATTGGCTTCCGTTTACGGGAAATAATGCCCAAGCCATCGCTAGCGTATGGGATAAGGAAACCGCACCACTTTATTCAGGAGCAAAACAAGTTACCGTTTATCGCAGCCCTTATTGTAATTGCTGTGAAGGTTGGGTAGAACATATGCAAAAACATGGTTTTGAAATCAAAGATGATATTAAAACCGAAGATATGGAAGCAATTAAACAAGAATACAACGTACCTCAACAATTAACATCTTGTCATACCGCAATTATTGATGGTTATGTCATGGAAGGGCACGTTCCCGCCGATGATATCAAACGTTTTATTGCGCGATCGCCTAAGCAAATAGGTTTATCAGTACCCGGAATGCCTTCAGGTACCCCCGGAATGGAAATGGGAGATAAAAAAGATCCGTTTGCTGTAGTTTCTTTTAATAAGAATGGGGAAGCCGAAATTTTTAAAGAATATCGCTCTTATTAATAAAAAGTTAACATAATTAACAATTATAAGTAAAAAATGAATTTCCGTAAGTTGCACCGTAAAATAGCTCCAATCTTATTTTTACCGCTATTACTTAGTGCTTTGACTGGTATTAGTTATCGAATTGGAAGAAGTTGGCGAGGGTTTATCAAATGAGTTTGGCAATTTGATGATGACTATTCACGAGGGCAGATATTTAGGAAAGCCTCTTGCACCAATTTATGTATTGCTAACCGGCTTAGGATTGATTGGTATAGTTATTACTGGAATAAGTATGCTCAAACAGCGAAAATAAATAGACAAAAAGAATTTAAAGCCTGCAAAATTTAACGTCCATTTGCTGCATAGTTTATTAGCTCCTGTTTTCTTCTTACCTCTATTTGTTAGTGTATCAACAGGTATTATTTATCGTCTTGGTAAAGCCTGGTTTGGTTTATCTGCTCAACAAGCTCAGTTCTTTATGAGTATTCATCAAGGCAGCTATTTAGGCTCATCTTTACAAGCAATATATATTCTTTTGATAGGTTTAGGATTGTTGATAATGTTGGTAACAGGAATTCAGATGACGGGTATTTTCCGAAGTCGCACTTCCAACTGCAAATTATGAACCTTAGATTTAGAAAGGTAACAATGTCATTTTAAGTAAATTAGCACCACATTTAGATAATTTTAATCCTAAAGATACAAGTATTTACTCAACTAAAGATCGTACTATTAAAAAATAATTTCAGCACAGAATTTATTTTTTCAACTATTTAGGATTCGTCATGAATAAAAAAAGCAAAAAATCAAAAAAAGATTCAAAAACCCCAAAAGCAGACAACAAGCGTCCAGTTGACTCAAAAGATTTTGAAATCGATCATACTTTTAATGAAGACGGTAATCGCCCTGTTGCTAAAAGCAATCTTGATATTGAAGAAACCTACAACGTCGAATATCATCTTCCTATTGATAAAAGCGCCGATAAAGAAGATGGATTTCTTCATGTAGACGGTAATCGCCCTATTGATGAAAGCGACTTAGAAATTGACCATACTTTAAATATAGATGGTCGCCGTCCCGTTGGTAAAAGCAATTTTCAAGTTGAAGAGACTTTTAATGTAGATGGAAAGCGCCCAATTGCCAAAAGCAATTTTGAAGATAATCAAACCATTAGTGTAGATGGCGAACGTCCCATTGATGAAAGCGATTTAGAAATTGACCATATGATGAATATAGATGGTCAGCGTCCCGTTGGTAAAAGCAATTTATAAAAGTTCGTAGTAAGGGCTTGAGTCTAAGGTGTTGACTTTGATAAGATTTCCGCGCTTAAAGTTCATACAATTTTTATGCCAGTAACAATCGCAACCCGCAATCCCTCACTCCGCCTCCGGCTCCCCTCTCCCAAACTTGGGAGAGGGGTTGGGGGAGAGGGATTTGCGATCAACTTTTAGACTGAAAAAAAGGTATAGAGTTAACAGCCTAGCTTAAGCCCTTCCATGCGAGGACTAAAGCCCTTACTACAAACCAGCTTTAGATTTGTGATTTATCCCAAAATCAAACGAATCAAACTAAAAATAACCGCGCTTAAAACTGCACTTACCGGAAGCGTCACAATCCAAGCAGCAGCAATTCCTTGCAAAGTTTTGAACTGCACCGATTTTATATCTTGAACTATGCCAACACCAACCACACCACCAACAAGTGCGTGAGAAGTAGAAACTGGTAAACCCAAACGAGACGCAAGAATTACCGTAGTAGCAGTTGCCAACTCCGCACAAAAACCACTACTTGGCTGCAAAGTAATAATACTTTCGCCGATAGTCGCAATAACTTTTTTACCCAAAACTGCCAAACCGAAAACAATACCAGCACCACCAATCACAAGAATCCATACGGGAATATCTAAATCGTAAATAGGAACTTTCCCACTGCGATTGATATAAGTTATAGCAGCCAAAGGAGCGATCGCATTTCCCACATCATTAGAGCCGTGAGCAAACGCCACAAAACAAGCACTCAACAATTGAAATCTACCAAATATACGCTCAATTGGATTTTGGATTTTAGATTTTAACTCTTTTGGATTTTGGATTAAAGATTGGGAATTGCTTTCTTCCCCCTCTCTCCCCATCTCCCCATCTCCCCATCTCCCCGCTTCTCGCCAACTATAAACCGTAAGCCCTACAGCCGCGATTGTGCCGATGAAAAGCGGAACATCATGAGAAGGTATTTGCCAACCAAGTTGCTCAATTAAATAAGTTGCAAGCGGCTGAGTTACTTTTGGTAAAACAATTATTCCGAATACTCCCAATAGCAAAGCACTTAACCAGGGAATCCACTCGTTTAACTGTTGTAATTGCTGCGGTTGATCTAAAATCCAGCGCTTGATTTGACTGTAAAATAGAGCCGCAATACAGCCGCTGATAACTGGTGTAATTACCCAGCCCAAAGTAATCGTGCCAATCGATGACCATTCAATCGAATTAAACCCCGCAGCTACGATACTAAACCCGGCGATCGCTCCAACAGTTGCATGAGAAGATGAAACCGGCAAACCCCGCGATGTGGCTAATTGCAGCCATAAAGCACTAGCTAATAAAACCGAAAACATCCCAGTTGCAAAAATTTCGGGTGCATTGGCAAATAAAGCCGGATTACTGACATCTGTAGCTAAAGTTTGGGATACCTCATGTCCGAATAAAATAGCACCAGTAAATTCCAGTATTCCAGCAATTACCAAAGCCTGTTTTAAAGTAATTGCTTTAGAACCCACCGAAGTACCCATTGCATTAGCAACGTCATTTGCTCCGAGGTTAAAAGCAAGGTAGAAAGCTAATAAGATAACGATAATAATAGGGATTGTCATTTAATTATTTACGAATTGGCAATTGGGAATTAAAAATAGGTTAAAGGTTAGAGGTTAAAGGTCAAAGGTGATAATTAATAACTCATAATTTCTAACTTGTTCTGCCTAATACCTATTCTCAGAATTAAACATGAATCAATATTTTATAAGTATCTTCAGAAGGAGTTAAAGCTTAAATTGTTACGGATAAATTTATAACTTATAGCTGTTGCTAATTAAGGCTTGTATATTAATTGATTTGAGAATGCACTCTGCTTGTATCGGTTTCCTAAACTAACCATTATCAGTCATATTTCTTTAATAACTTGCACCATTGTAGTTAAGCTTCAGCACCCGCCTTGTAAGCCGGAGGCTTTCTCGCAGAGAAATCAATTTCAAGGCTGACATACAAAGTACGTTAAAACGCACTATAATCCTTAATCAGTCTGATTTATCAGACTTTGTTTTTGAGCCTTGGAATAAATTCCAAGGCGGTGTTGCGAAAATTTCGACTTTACGGCAATCTTACAAGATATAAATCAAATTAATTATGACTGTGTATCAAACCAAAAAACATTTTTAGATAATAATTATGGTTCTTCAGCACTTGGTATGCTAACTAAATAATCGTAAAAAGGCAGAAGGC
>NZ_CAWUDI010000098.1:0-3968 GCF_963920925.1 Calothrix sp. CCY 0018
TGTACCTTTGTTACTCCTTATTTTTTCTTATTACCCCGATTTACTGAGCGCATACATAAAACCTTTGTAGGGGATAACTTCACCGCCACCCTAACCCCAGACGGTAGCCACCTCGACCCCACAGTGCATCCCTACGACTTAATGAACACCACCTTAAAACCGGGAGTTCGTAAATTACCATCCTTGTTAAACCTACAAATACTCAACTTTTTACATGGGAGTGAGGGAGTGAGAGAAGGAGTGAGTGAGGGAACCTTGATTGCACCGCTTACTTCTACCCCGTTATACGGAATTAACAACGGAACATTCGACACTCAAGAAACTTGGTCAACCCGTGGTGCAGCAAACATAATTGACCAACAAGCAGTCCTCACCGAAGAATCCCGTTTAAACAGCAACTTCACCCAAGACTTCATCATCCCCGACCAAGCAAAATACCTACAATTCACCATCTTAGAATCCGACTTAGATAGCAGCAACCTCGCTCCCGGCGACGCTTTTGAAGTCGCCCTCCTCAACACCAACACCTTCGCTCCCCTAGTAGGAACCGCAACCGGAATTAATCAAACCGACGCACTGCTCAACATCCAACACGACGGCAATGCATACTTTAGCAATAAAGTCAAACTATCCGGCGCACAATCAAGCGGTGATTCAATCGACCTCAACAGCACCCGCACTATCACAGTAGATATCCGCGACATAGCCGCCAATACAGAAGCTACTTTATACTTCGACCTCTTAGGCTTCGGCAGCAAACAAAGTAGAGTAATTATAGATAACGTCCGCATCCTTACCGACGATATACTTATCCCCATCGCCAACAACGATAAAGTTAGCACCAATCAAGGACAACCCGTAATAATCAACGTCCTAGATAACGATAGCGACGCAGATGGCACAATCAACCCCAGCGCGATCGCAATATCTACCGCACCAACTAACGGCACTATTACGATCAACGACGACAACACAATTACCTACACTCCCAACAGCAATCAACCAGGTGCCGACACCTTCACCTACACCGTTCAAGACGACGAAGGAAACACCTCAAATACAGCCACGGTAAACATTGCGATCGACAATACAGCCCCAAGCATTAATCAAATAACCGTAGAACCCAATATTGGCGAAGGAATAGCCGCCACCTTCAGTGCTACTGCAACCGATGAAGGAGAAATTACGTATACCAAAATCGTCTTTGAAGGTAGAATTAATCTGAAGGGGGTATGCAAAATTTTGGGAGACATAGCAGTGCTACGTCTATACATCAGTTTTATGTTTTGATTCAAATTTTCTTTTTTTAATTTATCAATTTTTATTTATAAAAAATGGCAATAGCAATAGATTTTGGCACTAGTAACACCGTCATTGCTCGCTGGAACCCGGTAACTCAGCAGCCAGAAACTTTAAATATACCGGAATTATCTATTCAACAAGGTTTGAATCCACCGTTAATTCCTAGTTTGTTATATGTGGAAGATGCTTCAAAAAAACAAGTTTTAGTTGGACAACAGGTAAGGAATCGCGGTGTTGATATTAAAGGTGACTCGCGATTTTTCCGCAGTTTTAAACGTGGGATTGGTGCAGATATTCAAGGTTTTTTACCGGAATTAGATGGACAAAATATTACTTTTGAACGAGTTGGGGAATGGTATCTGCAAAAAGTAATTGAACAATTATCTTCTATGGAAGGTGGTTTGGATTCTTTGGTATTAACCGTTCCCGTAGACAGTTTTGAAGCTTATCGTCACTGGTTGGGAAAGGTTTGCGAACCGCTAGCTGTGGAACAAGTGCGGATGCTGGATGAACCCACAGCAGCGGCTTTGGGCTATGGTTTAACTGAAGAAGATTTGTTACTAGTAGTTGACTTTGGTGGCGGAACTTTAGATTTATCTTTGGTGCGTTTGGATCGAAGCGTGCAGCAACAAAGTAAGAAACCTTTGGGATTTTTATTAAAGTTTGGCAATAAGTCTTTAGCAGAAGATTCCAAACAAAAGGTCAAAACTGCTCGCGTACTTGCGAAAGCCGGTCAAAATTTGGGTGGTACGGATATTGATAATTGGTTAACAGATTACTTTGCGAAAACTCAAGATTTAACTGTAAGTCCGTTGACAACAAGGCTCGCGGAAAAGGTGAAAATTCAGCTTTCTACCCAAAATCAAGCCAGCGAAGTTTATTTCAACGACGAGACATTTGAAAGTTACGAATTAGAATTAAACCGCGATGCTTTTGAAAGTATTTTGCAAGAACACTCGTTTTTTGCACTACTTGACGAATCGATGGCGCAATTATTGCAGCAAGCACGCCGCCAAGGTATAGAAGTTGCAGATATTAACGCTGTATTGTTAGTTGGGGGTACTTCCCAAATTCCAGCGGTGCAGACATGGATAAAAAATTACTTCGATGCCGATAAAATTCGTAGCAAACAAGCATTTGAAGCGATCGCCCACGGTGCATTACAACTAGCGCAAGGTATGGAAATCAAAGATTTTCTTTATCACAGCTACGGAATCCGCTATTGGAATCGCCGCCAAAACTGTCATAGCTGGCATCCAATCGTAAAAGAAGGGCAGCCCTACCCAATGAATAAACCAGTAGAGCTATATTTGGGTGCATCCTTAGAAAATCAACCCAGCATAGAATTAATTATCGGAGAATTAGGAGCAGAAACCGGCGGCACCGAAGTTTATTTTGATGGCGATCGCTTAATTACTCGTCGTGCAGAAAGCAGCGAAACTACAGTAAAACCCCTCAACGACAGCGATGGTGCAAGAAACATTGCTAATTTAACACCACCGGGATTTCCGGGAAGCGATCGAGTTAAGGTATTTTTAGAAGTTGATAGTGAAAGGTTTTTGAGAATTACCGTTGAAGACTTATTAGCTGGTGAAACGCTTTTAGAAAATCAAATTGTGGCGCAGTTGAGTTAATGGGGATTGGGCAGAGGGCATTGGATAATTAATCTACAATCATAATGTAGAGATGTTGTAGTGCAACGTCTTTAGGTATTGAAATTTTTAATAAAAGTTATGCAAAGTACAGAAACTACAATTCAACTTCGTTTGTGGACAGTTAAGGAATACCATCGGATGGCAGAAGCTGGTATTTTTGATGAAGACGAACGAGTTGAGCTTTTAGAAGGAAAGATTATTTGGATGAGTGCTATAGGAACAGCCCATCGTTCTGCTGTAGGAAGAACAGACTATTTACTTAAAAATCTTTTAGAAAATCGGGCTTGGGTATCAATTCAAGATCCAATACAGTTAGATGATTATTCAGAACCAGAGCCAGATATTGCAGTTGTAAAAATTGACGCATTAGACTACGCAGACCATCATCCTACACCTGATGAAGTTTATTTAGTTATCGAAGTTGCTGATACTACCTTTAAAAAAGATTGCGAAACAAAAGGGAAAGCTTACGCAGCAGCAGGTATTGTAGATTATTGGGTTTTAGATGTGATTAATCGTCAGCTTCATGTATTTAGAGACATAGGTGAAAATGGTTATAAAAGTGAAGTTATATTAAAGGAAAATGAGAGTATTTCGCCTTTGAGTTTTCCCCATTTGAAGATTGATATATTGGAAATGCTACCGCCAGTAGTTGGTAAATAGTAAATCACTCTAACTTATACTCTAATTGTTCTAATTCCCATTTCACCAAATTTATAACTCTTTTATCTTCAAATTTATTTAACTACTTATAGGTAATGAACGAATACGGATGCGAGTTTTTTCAAAAATAACTACGCTTCCTTCTTCCAAAGCATCTTGAACTGAAAGTAAATTTGCTAGTAAAATTTCCAATTGTTTTTCAGGTATACGTTCGGTGTTACGACGGAATAAAATTACTGATGGTTTGCTTTCTTACCTTAATGCTAACAAAGTACCGAAATCGGTGTCCGCATAAATACAGCAGATTGCAGCTTTATGAGGTACAGTAACAGCAATTAGTAAACCAGT
>NZ_CAWUDI010000099.1:0-3478 GCF_963920925.1 Calothrix sp. CCY 0018
ATCGCCACCCATCATTGGGTTATCTGTATCATCCGAATCATCATCGGACTTATCGCCACCCATCATTGGGTTATCTGTATCATCCGAATCATCATCGGACTTATCGTCACCCATCATAGGCTTGTCTTTGTCATCCGAATCATCATCGGACTTATCGTCACCCATCATAGGCTTGTCTTTGTCATCCGAATCATCATCGGACTTATCGTCACCACCAAATGGATCGTATTCAAATGGATTGCCGCCAAATGGATTACCGTCGCCAGAAGGAGCGCCACCACCAGAAGGAGCGCCACCACTAGCTGGTTGGGAAAATGGGTTTAAATTCCCTGGCTGTTTACCTTCTTTAAAATCGTCGCTGTTG
The DNA here is from genome assembly GCF_963920925.1 of Calothrix sp. CCY 0018. Taxonomy (NCBI): domain Bacteria; kingdom Bacillati; phylum Cyanobacteriota; class Cyanophyceae; order Nostocales; family Calotrichaceae; genus Calothrix; species Calothrix sp. CCY 0018. The sequence continues at coordinate 365 of NZ_CAWUDI010000099.1, forward strand.
AAGTAGTTATCAAGGTTGATACTTAATTGGTCAAAAGGTGAGACGGGACTACCGCCACCCATTGGAGATTCACCACCGTCATTGTCACCTTTTTCATCACCAGCATCTGGTTGTCCGCCGCCTTGTCCGCCACCTTGACCGCCGCCAAAGCCACCTTGTCCGCCGCCAAAGCCACCTTGTCCGCCGCCAAAGCCGCCTTGTCCGCCACCTTGACCGCCGCCAAAGCCGCCTTGTCCGCCACCTTGACCGCCGCCAAAGCCACCAAAGCCGCCAAAGCCGCCTTGTCCGCCACCTTGACCGCCGCTAAAGCCGCCTTGTCCGCCACCTTGACCGCCACCGAAGCCGCCTTGTCCGCCGCCAAAGCCGCCTTGACCGCCACCGAAGCCGCCTTGTCCGCCACCTTGACCGCCGCCAAAGCCGCCTTGTCCGCCGCCTTGACCGCCACCGAAGCCGCCTTGTCCGCCGCCAAAGCCACCTTGACCGCCACCGAAGCCGCCTTGACCGCCACCAACTGGGTTGCCAGTAGCGTTTTGATTAGTATCTTCTGCCATTTGCTATAAATCCTCTAAATTTTGAAGCACAAATCTGCTCTTTTTAACACGCATCAAGAAAAAATAAATTCAAGTACTTGATGCTTTTTATATAGAACTTTCTATCGTCAACCATCACCAAAGAGCTATCTAATCTAACGCGAAAAAAATCTTTGTGCGTCTGCTTATAGTCGTTCAATGGAATTGCGATCGCAATTATTGTGACTTGCTTAAATTATTTCCGCAGACAAAACCAATTTAATCCTTTTTGGTTTAGCTTGACATGAGAATTTTTTTGTTTAATTTATCAAATCTTTAGAAAAAGTTTACACAATCTAAATTATTAAATCTAAATAGATGAAAATATATTTAATTCGATTGGTTGTATTATTTGATTAGACTAATACAGCAGTCATCAGTCGATTTTAAATCAATAACTAACTATTGAATGTCCTGTCCTATAACTATTACAAGCAATTTAGTCTATCTTCTAATAAATATTGCAAATATTAATTTGATCGTTTTGAGGTGTATTTTATGTATTACAAAGAATTATCTAGTAAGAGCTTGTTGCTTATATTTCGTTTTTTTATACAGTAAAATTGCCGATATTGAATATATGTATAAATAAGATATTTTTTTAGCCTTTTAAGATAATTAACTAACCAGAGTATGATTGACTTTTGTGTAGTTTTATCGTCTAAACACAAAAATTAACTTTTACTGTTATATTTAATCTTCTATTAATCTAACTAAAGAAGGATTAATTTAGTATCTGTATCATGGCGGTAAATGTTGTAATCAATATTAGTAACTGAAAAAATACTTTGCTCGTGATTTCAAATAGCTGTAATAAACACCTAGCGTCGTTACCCTCATTCGAGGGCAAGCTTCTACAAACCCGGTTTCTCTTGGCACAAACATGATGAGTCGCACGATGCAGCGTGAAGAATTCTTTAAGAGACGAGCAAAAAACCGGGTTGAAATGCAATACAGTTTTGATTTCTCTCCTTGTAGAAGAAAGCCTTCATAGCTCTTCGTAGGAAAAGGATGGGGGATTAATTAAATCTGTAAAATCTCATAAAAAAACGGGCTGTTAAACCCGTGTAAGTAGTTGTGCAAAATTAATTGTACATTCCCAAACCTTGAAATCCTTGTGATTGCTTCGTTCCATTCCCTAAGAGGGAACACTTTGTGAACGCAATGACAATATCTAATTAATTTTGCCTAAGCACTTAGCAAAATTTATCAGACTGACATCTTGCAGCAATCTCAACAAGCTCAAAGAAACCCGGCTTCTTTAGGTGACTTGATTTTTTCGTTGTGCTATCGCGAAACCGGGTTTATGACAAAAGTACATTCGGGGGAATTAAACTGAAGTTAGAAAATCTATACCGCTATCAGAAGTATGAAACTGCTGATTATAGGTATTCAGTGCTGATTCATCAAAATCTTCTGTCAATGGTTGGAAAATTTCGCCCATTTTATTCATCACTGAATCAACAAGCATATTAGCACTGCCCTTAACGCCAATTCCCATTGCGATGGTTTCTAATTCACCCAATAAATCTTCACCAATTTCGGCAGATTTATCAACAACAACCGACCAGTTACCGTTACCAATCACGATACTATTATCGGTATAAACTCGATTTCCGTTTCCAATTACTGTATTGTTATTACCGAAATCCCAGTTACCGTTACCAATAGTTGTATTGTTATCTCCAAAGTTCCAATTACCATTACCAAGAGTTGTATTGTCACTACTAGAATCCCAATACCAGTTACCGTTACCAACGGTTTTATTATCAGCACTAAAGTCTAAATGCCAGTTACCATTACCAACGGTTACGTTGTGAATAGTGTCATCCCAATTCCAGTTGCCGTTACCAATAGTTGCATTTAAATTACCGTAATTCCAGTTGGCATTACCGATAACTGCATTTTCACTACCAAAGTCTTGATTACCATTACCAATTGGAATCTCTCCTTCAGGTGTGCTAAACACATTTTCGTTTCCGTTGAATGGCAATAAACCATCCAAAGCAACATTTAAAATATCAAATGGGATTTCTTCAGCTAATGTACCTTCACCAAAAGGATTATATTCACCGCTAGAAAAAGGATTATCATCACCAACTAATCCTTGAAAAGAGTTTGCGGAATTATTGAAGCTGAACATATCATTACGAAACAGCGTCAACAAGTCATTTGGTGTTTGTAAAGGTGTATCGTTACCTTCCCCAAAAGCACCTGAAGAATTAAGTTTTGCGTTAAATATTAGAAGGCTATTTCTAACAGTTTTTAAGGTTTCGTTGGTTGACTGATTGGGTATGGTGCTATAACTATCATCGCCTTGATTAGCGTTGAGAAATGGTAAATCTTCACCAAAAATCATTCCTAACATATCAAAGGATGGTGCAGAATCTCCATTATCATTTTCCGCAATCGGATTTCCACCAGCGAAAGGATTTTCACCTTCTCCACCAGCAAAAGGATTTTCACCACCTTCTCCACCAGCAAAGGGATTTCCACCACCTTCTCCACCAGCAAAGGGATTTCCACCACCTTCTCCACCAGCAAA
>NZ_CAWUDI010000100.1:0-3401 GCF_963920925.1 Calothrix sp. CCY 0018
ACTATGGGATGGTTTTACGTATACAGATTGAGAATAAACTGGTTTTCTCGTACCAGTAAAAGCAGTTTCTCTAATTCGATGTTGTAAACGTAACCGAGTACCACCTTCAACAGCTTTTAAAGTCCAAATAACTATAGATGGCTGACTCATCATGCAATCTTGCCAGGTGTAAACAAGCCGATTTGGTTGATTAATTTCGATTACTTCACACCTTATATTCGTATCTATCCCCGGCAAAGATTGACTGTAAAAACAAAATTTACACCCAACTCGTGGCTCGAAGTCGTTTTCCATCAACCATGCAGCCAAAGCGCGACTGTTAGTTATTACTTGCCAAACTTTTTCTGGTGGATGCGGATAAAATACCTCTTTATTTAATGTCGCTAACATCAATCTTCCTCCAAATAATCGCCCAGAGCATCAAGTTTGTTTTGCCAAAATTCGTCATAATTAGCAATCCAAGCTGACACCTGTTTCAATGGTTCAGGCTTCAACTTATACAAACGCTGACGACCTGATTTACGCATTTCTACTAAGTCAGCTTCACACAATATTTGCAGATGTTGAGAAATAGCCGGTAAACTGATCGCAAAAGGTTCTGCTAGCTGCTTTACAGGCTGCTCTCCCCTTAGCAATAAATCCAATATTGCCCTTCGGGTTGGATCTGCGATTGCTTGAAAAACATCTGCACTGGCGGATTGTCGGCTCATATTAATTGACAGAGGAAGCAGGGAGTAGGGAGTAGGGAACAGAAAGTTGATAAAATTTCCTTAATAAGTAAATACGTAAATCTACTCAAAATATATTTAAGCAATTACTTAATTATTATAATTAAGCATTTGGTTAAATGTCAATGTTTACAGATATTAATTTTTTCCTGAATCCTAGTATGTAGAGGTGGAACATGATTTATTGATTATTGTCAATTAATATTCTTGGGATGCAGGGTTTCTATATTGTTGTCATGGATTGAATTAATAAGCTAAAACTAAAATCTCACGATTATATTATTTAACTATTTCGCCAGTACTTTTACGTAAAAAAAATATTAATAAAGGTACAAAGATAAATGAAATATAGTGGGAGAAGTTTAAAGATATTTGTAAGTTTATTTTGTACATTAATGATTGGACAGTTGGCAGATAAACCATTACAGGCAGCGGAAACCGTAGTAGTGCGTTACGGTTCTTTCGCCGAATCTATTTCGATTACTGAATTAGAAAACGTAGCGAAAACCGGCGAATTTCCCGATAGTTTCAAATCTTATACCAATAAATTAACCGAACAACAGCGCAGTTTAATTGTGGGAGCATTAAGAGCAAAAATTCCGATTAATGTTGCGACTATGAGTAATTTACTTAGTACTCAAATTGGCTCGACAATTTTGTCAGATTTAGCCACTGTGATACACCGAGAAGACGATGCCGGAGCGATCGCCCTCCGAGAAAGTCTGATAAATGGTGCTAGGGAACCCAACGGTTTTTCTGTGCTTTCTTCTATTGCTGCTTATCCGAGCAAACGTTTAGAAATTAATTTATCTCAAGCATTTAAAGTATTCAAAAGTTTAAATACAGCATTTTGGCAAACTCAGCAATTTATGAGCGCGATCGCACCTCAACTTGCGAGTAGAGATCCCGAAGTTACATTACCAATGGATGCGACACAACCGGGAAACGGTGAGGTGGAAGAATTTACATTAAATTTGAACGATGAGAAACGAGATAGAACTGTTCCCGTTGATATATATTGGTCGGATATTGCGAGTATTGAAAAGCCAGTTATCGTATTTAGTCACGGTATGGGTTCGGTGCTACATGAATTACGCTACATAGCACAACACCTGGCATCTTATGGTTTTGTAGTTGCTGCTGTGGAACATCCCGGTAGTAATCAAGCAAATACCGACAACGCAATTGCGGGTAAAACCAGACTTTTAAAACCGCAAGAATTTTTAGAACGTCCCCAGGATATCAGCTTTGTAATAGATGAGTTAGAAAAGCTCAATATTACAGTAGATAATCCTCTACAAGGAAAACTTGCGATCGATAAAGTCATGGTGGTGGGGTATTCCTTCGGTGGTGGAACAGCTTTATCCATCGCTGGAGCGCGTTTGCAACCAGAAAGTCTCAGAAAACGCTGTACGGAGAACTTAGCAATTTTAAGCTTTGGGCAAGGTTTACAATGCGTAGCGCAGGAATTACCAGAAAATAGCTATCAACTGCGCGACGAAAGAGTAAAAAGTATAGTTGCTTTAAATCCCACAAGTTCTTTAATGTTTGGTGAAACAGGATTAGAATCCGTAGCGGTTCCCACCTTAATTTTAGCGAGTTCTGCCGATAAAACCAACCCCGCTTTAACCGAACAAATAATTGGTTTCGGCAAGATTCCCTCACCGAAATGGCTGGTTGGTATAGTTGGAGCAACGCATTTGAGCGTAAAAGATCCCAGCGCTACCGTCAGCCAGAAAGGAAAACCCAATACTCCTTTAACAGGTGGTGAAGTAATCGGGGAAAAAGCTGCCGATATTCGTAAATTCGTCAAAGCAATTGTTTTAGCCTTTGCTGCTCAAATGACTCCAGAAGCCGATAAATATAAAGTGTTTCTTACAGCAGATTACGCTCAAATTGCTTCCACCGAAGAATTCCCATTTCGTCTGGTAACAGAAATTCCCCCCGATGCTGCCAAAGCGATCGAGACAGTTATCAGTGAGCAGTAGGGAGTAAGGAGTAGTTAGGAGTTAGGAGTTACCAGTTTTTTCTTTGTCTCCTTGTCTCCTTGTTCCCCCATCTCCCCATCTCCCCATCCCCCTCTCCCTTCCGTAATATACTTAGAGTTCATCTAATATACACACAAAACTTCCGTGTCAAGGCTGATTGACATTTTGTAATGATTTCATTAAGATTGTTTACATAAGTTCACAAAAGTTTGGTTTGTACAGCTTTGATGTGAATAAATAAGATTTGAAATTTTCAACATCTTTTCTTTAACAACGGTAGACATTTGGTTTCTTCAAATAACCTCGGCTTGGGAACCGAGGTTTTTTTGTCTGCGTTATTTGAATCCTTAATAATCAGTAAAAACGCTTTAATTGCTTCCACAACAATATAAAATTGGCAAGCAGCAAAAAATTATTATCAAATGACTAGGTTTCTATACGATCAATTTGCGAAGGATTATCTTGAAGAATTATTACAGCCTTTAGGGAAAATTATTCAAGTAAAGCAGTACCAGCAGAGATTCGGGAAATCGACGTTTACTTTGCACCGTCACCTCAACCCACCGCAGATGCAATAGAATTGGGATTATTAGGGAAAATAGCTGATACAGCAGCACTTATAGAGCCATTTCGAGGTGCGGTGAAAATCTCAGAAATCCGCAGTTGTATGAACAAGTTATTCTAT
>NZ_CAWUDI010000101.1:0-3067 GCF_963920925.1 Calothrix sp. CCY 0018
TTGTACCTTTGTTAATTCTTATTTTTCGTCTTACCCCGATTTACTGAGCGGATACGCTGGTTTGACTTTCTTCGCTATCGGTAGGATTTATAGCAGCTAAAGAATTATAATTATTGACATCAGCAGTATCTATAGATTCTGTAGCTAAAGAACCACCTCTAACGTGAATTCTATATTCTCGCAGATATCCGGCTAATTGTTGCAATTGTGCCATCAAATTATCTGCTTTGATACTAGATTTATCGCTAATTTGCTGCAATTGTTCTATATTTGGTGGTTGACATTTACTTGTTTTCCTCGTTTTACGTTGCTGTAACCTTTGGGCGCGATAAACTGTATGATAACTTGACAACAACAATTTATATTTTTGAATTTCGGTTGCAGTTAACGAGTGAAATTGACTTAAAATACGTTCCAACTGTTTTGGTTGGGTATCGTTAAGAATTGCCCAATCACTCAAAAGGTAAATTCCACATTCCAACAAAAATTTACTTAGAGCGGGATGCTGTTTTACCTTTCTATTTGTCCACGAGGATAAACTACTTTGATTTATATCAAAACTATTTAATATTTGTAAAGAATAGCATTGATAAGAACTTTTCGGCTGCAACCTACCATCATCATCAAGTACATAGGGAAGTAAATCCCGACTTGTGAAACCCCCAGTAGCACCAAACTGCTTTGCTAAATTCAAGCAAACCTTGTCGATTTCCCAAGAAATAAAGCATAGTAGAGTGCGTTGTGCATTAATGCGGCGATAAGCAGAGCTTGATGCCGAAGGCATCAAGCCAGACGTATCTTGATATAAATCTAAAAGCTGCGACTGGATATCACGGCTTGAAAGATTGCCAGCATTCGTAACAGAGGCAAATACCCGATCAAAAAATGTCTGCGCTGATGGAATAGACTGAACTTGGCGATCGCCCGCAGCATCAATCCTTACTAATGTCCAGTATATTGATGGATTAGTCATCGGTAATAAATCATTAGTATACGAGCGCATCTTAAATTAATAAGTAAATATACAATAATGTTTCTGATACACATTTCTCAAGTTTCCTTAGCTGTCATTAATTCTTAGCTCTGAGCAAGTTATGGTTATGCACTTTCTGTGTTTTAAGGAGGAGTTAACCTATTTCTGTTGAATCAACTCCAACAACTCAGTCGTAGATATTTTACCGCTAACATCAGCATCTTCGAATAAACTATCCGCCAAATCTCGTTTATGATGATGCAAATCCACAATTTTATCTTCAATAGTATCCTTTGCTACCAAGCGGTAAATAGTTACCGGACGCTGCTGTCCAATGCGATGAGCGCAGTCTGAGGCTTGGTCTTCCACTGCCGGATTCCACCAGGGGTCGATGTGAATTACGTAATCGGCAGCGGTTAAATTAAGACCAGTACCTCCTGCTTTTAAACTAATCAAGAATACATCTCCCTCCCCACCTTGAAAAGCATCCACCCGTTTTTTCCTTTCTTTCGTCGGAGTACTACCATCTAAATATTGATATTAGACATCGCAGGAATTGAAAAAGAACTGCATCCAAACCTCTCCCCCACTGGGGGAGAGGCTTAAAACCCCCATTCCCTCATAGGGAAGGGGGGTAGGGGGGCTCGCGGTTTGTGTGTAATTTAAAACCATAGAAATGTTTTCCGGAGATGTCTATTGAAGCGGGTAAACCTGTGGATATGTCGCGGGTTTATTTGTATGCAGTGCGACGGAAGATGGAACGGGATATCAAAGCCGAACGCACGTTTACTTCTTTGGCAGATAAACTGTATTTCTTGTGCGAATTATCTTGGGAAATGCTTTCAACCGACCAAATGAGCATTAATTACAAGTTGTTTCCCGATCGCATTCGGCGCTTGTTTGGTTCTATGGTGCAAGAACAAAACGATTTAGACCACTGGCATTATGACATGATGGGGCAGACGATGCTGATTCGTAATGCAAATGGGGATTATAGTTACTAATTTTGTAGACAAATCTACTCAAGCTTTATAAGGTTTAAACCTTACTGGACTAACTACAAGCCTCTCTACTGAGTCTCTGTTAAAAACAGAATCCCCAACTACTTTTCTCAGAATATTCAAAGAACCATTCAAATCGGCATTAATTTTTATTCCTTGCGCGGATTTGAATAAACCTCTTTTAACGCGATTTCCTTGATATTTAAAACGAATATCTGTTCTGAATCAATTGCTTGAATCATGATTTTTCCCAATATTGTAGTTGTTTGATCAAATCAATACTTGTTTCTCAGTATCAATTTATTTTCAACCAAATACAGATTTAGATTGGGTAAAATAAGAAATATTCAGTATCTAATTATTAATAAGTCTATAATTAAGTATAAGGAATAAACACAAATAACTATGGAAACGAAAACCAAACGTCAAGATTTAATTCAATTAATATCCGCACATTTAGATATAGCACCCGAAAGTACTTTAGAAAAAGTTTTAGAATTATTAGAGGATGAAGAAGATATTAGAGATGCTCGCGCTGAGTTAGCAGATGCAAAGCAAAACGGAACAATCTCATGGGAAGAATATAAGAGAGAAACTGCGTGAATTATCAAGTTGAATTTACTAAGGGTGCATCAAAGCAACTCAAAAAACTACCAACAGATATTAAAGAACGAATCGATACAAAAATTCAATAATTAGCAATAGAACCTCGCCCAAATGAAGTTAAAAAGTTACAGGATGATGATTTGTATCGTATTCGAGTCGGCGATTATCGAATTGTTTATCAAATAGATGATGATATTGTATTGGTGAGTGTTGTTAAAGTAAAACATCGTCGGGAAGTTTACCGAGATGAAAGTTGATCGAACACTTTTATTGCAGTGTTGGAGATAACAAAATAAGTTACAGCGTAAAAACAGCCCCATTTTTCGCGAGCCATTCTTTTCTCTCTTCCCAATCGGGTAAAATTCGCTCTACTTTATCCCAAAAGTCTTGGTTGTGTAGTGGTTGTACTAATTGACACTCTCAGGTCTAAATACACTGAGAAACTGCTTCCAGAGTAAACTTAGGTAGCACCCAAAGTCTAACTCTC
>NZ_CAWUDI010000102.1:0-2512 GCF_963920925.1 Calothrix sp. CCY 0018
TCTAAGCTTTTCAGCCATTTTTAATGGTTGCCTTATTTACGCCGACTTGTACTAGTACAGCACGGCACGAGTCAATTTGAATTGAAGCGATGAATTAAGAAATGCCGTACCGCACCATTCTTGTAATGGCTTTAAGCTTCAACAACACGATTCCACAAACCTACAATACTACCTGAAAAAGTAGTAGATTTATTTAAGATTAAATATTTTATAAGCGTAGGTTGGGTTAGCGGAGCGTAACCCAACATAATTTTTGTGTTTCATATCAGTTCATTTCTTCGCTTATCTTTTGTAATTCTGTATTACCAGGATTAGATTCACACGCAGCTTCAACTAATTGCTTTAATTTATTTTGCGATTTAGCCCATTCAATTAATTCAAAAACAACTTCCTCTAGATTTTCTCCTGTAGATATTAAATCTAGGTTTTCATCCAATCGATCGCTAATCATCATTTTTAAATTAATTTGTTTTGGATAAGCACCGATAATCGCATCTCTAATTTTTTTTAGTTTTTGACCACGGTTTGTTTCTTCTGATCTGATATTTAAATTTCTACTTCTCTCACGTTCTAATTCCCGTTGCAATGGTGTATCTTCTACTTTAGATTCACGATATTCTGGCTGTAGCGACAAATTCACATCGTCAATCAATCTGCGGACATCAACCATTTCATAGCTATTTCCACACTCAACTTGAAATCTATTCTTGGTTAAACGTTTACGTAAGTCTTCTAAAGGATAACTATAAGGATTTTCACTTCCCGCACATTTATAACAGTTACAGGGAACCAAAGTTTGATATTCCAAACGCTCAAAAGAATGATGAATTTTATCTAATTCGTGAGTGACAACTGTAAGTAATTCTTTTTTACGATTTCCCGATACCCTGACTTTAATTTCCTTTTGATTATAATTTTCAATGACTTCAGCGCGAGTTTGATATTGATTAAGAATAACCCCGCTTCTCCAAACGAGTTTTTGTTCTTCTATAAAAGGGTGTGTTTCAACAATAAAGCTTGTGAGAATACCTTTGGGCATGAATTCGTATTTGTAGCGCAAGATAAGATTATTTGATGTATCCCATTCGTAATCGGGTTGGTTGATATTAAGTAATTGTGGTGCAATATAATGACCGGGACGATTGGGAATTTGGTAGCAGAGTTTAAACCGCATCATTAATTGCAGCAATTCATCTTGCATCTCGTTGTATTCGCTATCGTTCCAAATATCAGCGAGTTCTTCTTGGCTAAAACATCCCAGATTATTTATGACGATTTCATTATCTAATACTTTATAAACCGCAGTTGTACCCCATTCCGGTTTGAGAATTACATAGTTTTTTAATGTAGAATCATCTTGAAAATGCAAACAAACCCCGAGGTCGTGTAAAAAGCTACTCAACCGCCGCATATCTTTACGGTCAGTTAATTTATTAGTTTCACAAAGCTGCTCGTATTGGTAGAGCTTGATGTAATTGCGGGAATCGTTATCTAAAGCTGCTCGGACTCTCACCCAGATTTTTGGTAAAGGTGAATTTTTACCAACATGAGGAAGATTACTGATATAAAATTGTATGGTGTTTTTTATTTCTTCTAAACCACGATTTGTCGCTAAATTAGTTGCTAAAACTGTTTCTAAATTAGTAAACTCTCCCCGTAACTGTCGTTCATTCACTTGACACTGACGGTCTTGTTTTTCATTTTTGATAATTAAAATCGGGCTATTATCGCTTAAAAGTTCGGCAACCTTTAGCCACCAGTAAAAGTCAGTGTTTTCCGTCCGAGTATCTGCTACTAAAACATAAATAGAACGTTTGGTAAGAAAAAACTGGTGGGTTTGATGGTAGATTTCTTGTCCGCCAAAATCCCAGATATTAACGCGAAATTCTTTACCATTAGGTAGGGGGAATTTCCACTGGATGACATCAATACCTTCGGTTGATTCCTCGTCAGACTTTAGTTTGTAGTTTTCATCTTCAATTTTCTTCGCTAAAGAAGTTTTACCCGCTCCTCCTTCCCCAATAATCAATAATTTTGCTTCGTAGAGAGGTTCGGTTTCAGATGGATCTTGTACTCGGAAATAGAAATCAAGGATTTCCGAGACATTACCTAATTTTCTAAACTCCCTCTCCCTAACTTTTGTTCCCAAAATTTCTGGTGGAATTGGAACTGGGTTTCCGGGTAAATCTAGTGTTCTAAGGTTGATGAGTTTTTTAATTGTTTGGGGTAAACTACTTAGTTGATTGTTTCTGAGGTCGAGGGATTGCAAATTGGTGAGTTGTCCAATTTCTCCTAGTAAACTATTCAGTTTATTGTCCCAGAGTTTGAGAGATTGCAAATTGGTGAGTTGTCCAATTTCTGCTGGTAAACTACTCAGTTTATTGCTTCCAAGGTGAAGGGATTGCAAATTGGTAAGTTGTCCAATTTCTGCTGGTAAACTACTTAATTGATTTTCGTAGAGTTCGAGGGATTGCAAATTGGTGAGTTGTCCAATTTCTGCTGGTAAACTACT
>NZ_CAWUDI010000103.1:0-2242 GCF_963920925.1 Calothrix sp. CCY 0018
TTGGTTGAGTCGATGTGTGGTATTATCCACAGCACCTCTCATTTAGATCCGTGCGTACCCGTTTCCGTGTACACGGCTCCCGATATTCTTAAGCTTTACGGCTTTTGCTCATGTGAATGTAATCATGACAAGACTCATGCATTGCCACTAGATTTTTTGTTTTCCAGTTGTTATGATTACCATCAACGTGATGTAAGTGTACTAGCTCATCGCTTGTGAACTTTAAGTCACATCTTGCACATGAATGGTTTTGCCTTTGAATGGCTTTAGAGGTATAACCATCGTATAACTTACTGTTCCTTCTGCTCCAATAAGTTATATCTTTGTCGTAGGGAGATTTAATCCCTTTGACATTAACGTGTTTGTTTTCGGAGTAAGGAACTTTTGGGAACGCTTTTGCTATCAGCTTGGTTGTTGATTCTTTTGTGTTCTTACTTTCCTTATTGAATACCTCAAACGTTCTTTGATTAATGCGCCATAGTGAGAACCTTGACCCATTCATCTTGCAGAACTTATGGTAATTCCTCCAACCTCTAACTATTGGTGCTAGCTTTTCAGCTTTTACCTTAGAACCATAGTTCGAGCAGTTGACGATTTTCTTAACTTTCTCCCGGAATTTTTTGAAGTTTTCCACTGAGGGAGTACTTCTGAATTTTCCGTTGCTTTGCACTTTGAAATGCCAGCCTAGAAAGTCAAATCCATCTGTCGCAGCGGTTATTTTTGTCTTTTTCTCACTTACTTTCATTCCTCTGGTAGCTAGGAATTGGCTTATTTTGTCCAGTATATCGTCTGCATCGTCTTCAGGTCTGAGAATTACAACCATGTCATCCGCATAACGAATTGATGGTTCTACAATATATTTTGGTAGAGTATTTTTTGTAATCCTACATCTTGAATCTATGTGATATCTATGAATTTTTTCGATACCATTTAATGCAATATTAGCTAGTAGTGGACTTACCACACCACCTTGAGGCGTACCTTGTTTTGGGAATTCTGGATTTGTTCCTGCTTTTAAACAGCGGAATATTCCAGACTTGATGCCTTTAGGAGCAATAAGATTATTCATTATTGTAGTGTGGCTTATCCTATCGAAACATTTTTCAATATCGAGTTCTATAACTCGTTTATTGATTCCATTTGACTGAGAGCTTAAGTTGGTAAACAGGACTTTGTGAGCATCATGTGCTGAACGTCCTGGTCTAAACCCGTAGCTTTTTGCATGGAAAGTTGCTTCGTGTGCTGGTTCTAAGGCATATTTTGCAAGGCATTGCCAAGCTCTGTCTGCGATAGTTGGTATTTTCAGCATTCTGGTAGTTCCATCTTTTTTAGGAATGGGGATACTACGCACCTTCTGGTGATGCCAGTTATTACTGGTATCTTTTAGAAGTATTTCAAGCTCAAATCTCTCATTAAAGTTGAGGGATTTTTTACCATCAACACCTGCTGTTTTCTTACCTGCGTTTAGCTGAGTTACTTGACGAATTGCCAAAAATCTAGCTGCTTTGGATTTCAAAATAAGCTTTTGAAGTGACAAAGCTTTACGCTTGTCTCCTACTCGAATCGCTTTGAACACTCGACTTTGCAGGCGGAATAAGTCTTTACGGAATTTTTTCCAGTTTAGATTCTTCCAAGATTCACTAGTAGATTTACTGTGCCTAATCACGCTCTAACTCCGTTAAGTGTTTTCTGAATACCTTGCAGCAATTACGCCGCATCCTACCCGAATCAAAGGAGTTCCGTATTTCGACTTACCTACATAGGATTCGACATTCCCATGACCTTTAATTCGTTTTTATTCGTTCCCTCAGATGATTAGATATCAATGTTATTCAATATCTATTTTCGTTCCGTTAGGTGTAGTCAATTTAACCATCGAATACCCAGGATTCTTGCTGCTACTCACGCCAAGTGCAGCGGGTATAAGCTTCGATGAAGTCAAGGGTTTTTGTTATGCCTTGCTTAGAACTAGGTTACTTTTTTAGACTATGTTTCACCGTAGGAGCTTCCTATTAGCACCAGTGTCAGCCCATAACAGCCGTCTGATTGTGCCCTGTTCCCAGCTTCACTCTACAAGGTCGATTCTTGTTCGGTGTGGGCAGATAAGGGGTCACGCTTGAATCTAGCGGATAGGACTTTCACCTACATCATCTTGAGAGTTCAGTGCTTAACAGGAGTTAAGTTTCACTGGTTTAGGTATGTACGGACTGATTACCGTGATTCCCTAAACAACGAATCGCAC
>NZ_CAWUDI010000104.1:0-2230 GCF_963920925.1 Calothrix sp. CCY 0018
AGAGCAAGTGCGATTCGTTGCTTAGTGAATCACGGTAATCAGTCCGTACATAACTAAGCCAGTGAAACTTAGGTAAAAACTAAGCACTGAACTCTTTGTGTGATATAGGTGAAAGTCCTATCCGCTAGATTCAAGCGTGACTCCTTACCTGCCCGCACCGAGTAAGCTCGGAATCTTACAGAGTGAAGCCGGGAACAGGGCGCAACCAGATAACTGTTATGGGTTAACACTGGCGCTAACAGGGAATACTCATGGTGAAACAGTACCTAGAAAAGCAACCTGAAGAAAAGCAGGGCATAACATCAAAACCTTGACTTCATTGGAGTTTATACCCGTAGCACTTTTGCTCGGTAGCTACAAGAATCTTGGGTATCCAATGGTTGAATTGGTAACACCTAAAAGTACAAAATCGCCTAAAGGGAACGAATAAAAACGAATCAAGAGTCTTGGGACGGTCGAATCCCAAGTAGGTATGACGAGATACGGAACTCTCTTGAATCGGGTAGGACACAGCGTAATTGCTGTGAGGTATTCAGAAAACACGAGAGCAGAGTTAGAGCATGATTAGGCACAGTAAAAAAATTACTAGTGAATCTTGGAAAAATCTAAACTGGAAGAAATTCCGTAAAGATTTATTCCGCCTACAAAGTCGAGTGTTCAAAGCAGTTCGAGCAGGAGATAAGCGTAAAGCTTTGTCACTTCAAAAACTTATTCTGAAGTCTTCTTCAGCCAGATTTCTAGCGATTCGACAAGTATCACAGTTAAATGCAGGAAAGAAAACAGCAGGTATTGATGGCAAGAAATCCCTTAATTTTAATGAGAGATTTGAGCTTGAAACACTTCTGAAAAATACCAGTAATAACTGGCATCACCAGAAACTACGTAGTATCCCCATTCCTAAAAAAGATGGAACTACCAGAATGTTGAAAATTCCCACTATGGCGGATAGAGCATGGCAATGCCTAGCAAAATACGCTTTAGAGCCTGCATACGAAGCAACATTCCATGAAAGAAGTTATGGTTTCAGACCGGGACGTTCAGCACATGATGCTCAGAAAATCCTATTCCTAAACCTAAACTCTAAAGCAAATGGAATCAATAAAAGAGTTATAGAACTTGATATTGAAAAATGCTTTGATAGGATAAATCACTCCTCAATCATGGAAAACCTTATAGCCCCTAAAGGCATAAAATCGGGTATATTCAGATGTCTAAAAGCAGGAATAAACCCAGAATTTCCAGAACAAGGAACTCCACAAGGGGGAGTAGTGAGTCCAATACTTGCAAATATTGCATTAAATGGTATTGAAAAGTTACACAGATACCACTCAAACAAAGGATACACAATAACCTCAAAAACTCCCCAAAAGAACATCATCGAAGCATCTATCAGATACGCAGATGACATGGTTATAATCCTGAGACCTGAAGATAATGCAATAGAAATACTTGAAAGAATCAACGAATTTCTAGCCAAAAGAGGAATGAAGATAAGTGAGAAGAAAACAAAGATTACCGCTGCGACAGATGGATTCGACTTTCTAGGATGGCACTTCAAAGTGTTAAAAGACGGAAGATTCAAGAGTTATCCCTCAGTGGATAACTTCAAAAAATTCCGTCAAAAAGTTAAAAACATCGTCAATAACTCGAATTATGGTTCTAAGGTAAAAGCTGAAAAGCTAGCACCAATAGTTAGAGGCTGGAGAAATTACCATAAATTTTGTGACATGAACGGCGCTAAGTTCTCCCTATGGCACGTCAGTTACAGAACATGGAAAGTTTTTAATAAGGAAAATAAGAATACTAGAAAATCAAGCACTCAGTTGATTAAGAAAGCATTCCCAAGTGTTCCTTACTCCGAAAATAAATTCGTCAATGTCAAAGGAAATAAATCTCCTTACGACAATGATATAACTTACTGGAGCGAACGCAACAGCAAATTATATGATAACGAAACCTCTAAAGCCTTAAAACGGCAAAACCATTCATGTAGTCATTGTGGTTTAAAGTTTACAAGTGAAGAACGAACACACTTACATCACATCGACGGTAATCATAACAACTGGAAAACTAAAAATCTAGTGGCAGTACACAAGTCCTGTCATGATTACATACACATGAGCAAAAAGGCTATCCCTTAAGAATATCGGGAGCCGGATGCCGTGAAAATGGCACGTCCGGATCTAACTGAGAGGTGCGGGAGATAATACTCCCCATCGACTCAACCAGC
>NZ_CAWUDI010000105.1:0-2161 GCF_963920925.1 Calothrix sp. CCY 0018
ATCTAAGTGCGACTTGTTTTGACTAGGAGCCTCTAGAAAATAGAGGGGTATGAGTCAAGTAGGGCACAAATCCAAGCCTTATAACTGCTATTCAAAGAGTGGGTGCAACTCCCATCAGTCAGGGATGACTAGACCTCCTTATCTGCCCACACCGAGTATTAACAACCTTGATACAGAGTGAAGCTGGGAACAGGGCGCAATCAGTTGTAAAACAAGCAGGTAACAACACTGGCGCTAATGGAGTTAAAGATATGAGTAAACTGATTCTAGAAAAGTGCCTTAAAAAAAAGCCTCAACCTGAACAAAACATGAGGACTTCAACACCGCAACTCCCGCATTAATTTTTAGATGTTAAATGCAATTCCCCAGGAAGGTGTTAGGCAAATTGAATCGCTCTAAGTCTCTACCAGTATCTTTGAAGCGGAACAAGTAAAAACGCTGTTTTAGGTCTGAAGTGTAGTCGAAACTTCAGTAAGCTAGGTTGAGCCGAATCCCTTACAGCGGGTAGGATGACAGCGGAAACTGCTGTCGGGTATTCAGAAAATATTCAATGGAGCAGAGTATGATTAGACACAGTAGTAATACTAGTGAATCTTGGAAGAGCCTACCGTGGAAGAAATTCCGCAAGAATCTTTTTCGCCTACAAAAGAGAATATTCAAAGCTATTAAAGTTGGTGACATAGCAAAAGCCAAGTCTCTTCAAAAACTAGTTCTGAAATCCGCATCAGCTAAGTTGTTAGCAATCCGTCAAGTAACCCAACTTAATAAAGGGCGAAAAACGGCGGGGATTGATGGTAAGAAAGCATTGGAATTCAAAGAACGTTTTGAGTTATTCAAACTACTTTCAATGGGTAACGATTGGAAACACCAAGGATTACGAGAAGTACCTATTCCTAAAAAGAATGGTAAAACCCGCATTCTAAAAGTGCCAACAATCCAGGATAGAGCATGGCAATGTCTAGTTAAGTACGCTTTAGAACCTGCCCATGAGGCAACATTCCACGCTAGAAGTTACGGCTTCAGAACGGGAAGATGTACCCAAGATGCCCAAAAGGTTATACAAATTAATCTTAGGTCATTTGCAAGAGGCTACGAAAAGCGAGTAATTGAGCTAGACATAAAGAAATGCTTTGACCGCATCAGCCATAAATCAATCATCGATAGACTAATTGCACCATCGGCTATAAAACTTGGAATATTCCGATGCTTAAAAGCAGGAATAAACCCAGAATTCCCTGAACAAGGTACGCCTCAAGGTGGAATAGTAAGTCCTCTGTTAGCAAACATAGCATTAAACGGCATAGAAGAAATACATCCTAGCGTCAGATATGCTGACGACATGATTATATTTCTAAAGCCTCAAGACGATGCAGGAAGAGTACTTTCCAAAGTATCCGAATTCCTAAAAGAACGCGGTATGGAACTAAGCAAAGAAAAGACTAAAGTTACTGCTACGACAGATGGATTTGAATTTTTGGGCTGGAACTTCAAAGTTCAAGGCAACGCAAAGTTTAGAAGCACTCCCTCAGAGGAGAACTTCAAAGCAATGCGTGAGAAAGTCAAGGATATCGTTAACAACTCTAATTATGGGGCTGATGTTAAAGCGTCAAAACTAGCACCAATCATAAGAGGATGGCGAAACTACCATCGATACTGTGATATGAGTAACGTGAGGGATTCTCTATGGTTTATAAGATTAAGGACTTTTAAAGTCTTCTTAAAACAGAAGAAACTCAATAGATACCAAGTAGAAGCGTTAATCAATAGGGCTTTTGCATCTGTTGGATACTCCGAAAATAGATTTGTAAACGTCAAAGGCAATAAATCACCATTTGACGGAGACCTAATTTACTGGAGTGAAAGAGAATCCAAGCTATACGACGGAACTTCAGCTAAGTTTTTAAAGAAACAAAACCATACGTGTGCAAGATGTGGTATGAAATTTCTTCCAGGTGAAGATATTCATTTACATCATAAGGATGGCAATCACGGTAATTGGAAACCCAAGAACCTCGAAATGATACATCAATCATGCCATCAGTACTTACACATGAGCAAAAGCGAGAGCTAAGAATATCTAGGAGCCGTGTGCGGTTAAAATCGCACGCACGGTTCTGAAGGAGAGGTGCCCTGGATAATACCAGGCATCGACTCTAACAAT
>NZ_CAWUDI010000106.1:0-1909 GCF_963920925.1 Calothrix sp. CCY 0018
TTTACAACATTCACGAAAATGAAAGCCCACGGTTTTTAATCGTGGGATGAAATTTGAATATGCACCTTTAGGTGCTGTGACCTTTAATTTCTGGTACCTTGCGCGGCAATATATTTTTCTACCGTTTCAGATGATACGTTGCCCGCAGTAGACACAAAATAACTTCTTGTCCACATCGAAGGCATCTTTTTTAAATCTGGAAACTCTTTCCGCAAATATCTACTTGTTGCGCCTTTAATTCTAAACATTAACTGGTCGGGGGCTAGGTCAGGTGGGGAATTGATGAATAGATGTACGTGGTCAGGCTCCACTGCAACTTCTATAACCTTGCACATTAAATCTTGAGAAATAATTCTAATTAATTCTTCTAACCGCTTCGCTACTTGGTTTTTAAGTACTTTTTTTCTACGTCTAGGTGTCCAAACAAAGTGATAGTTAATTAAAGATACAGAAGTATTTTTGTGTCTATAACTGGTTGACATTTCAGGTTTAACTGTATTAATATGTGACTATAGCTAAGAGTAGTAAACACAAGGAGGATTTGTCAAGTGCTGATGGGAATGGTATTCAAGCTACAACCGAATAAAGAACAAGCCACCGAGCTTAGTAGCTGGATTGATATGCTGTTCTGTCAGTACAACTACAACTTAAGAGATAGAAACAATACATATTGGGCATCGCAGGAAGATTGGACTAGTAACCATAACTTCCCCGTAACTCACTGCGCTTTAACTTGTTGCATTTCTCGTAACGGTGCTTCAGGTGAGGTGTATACACAAAAACCTGACAAGAAAACGGGATTATTAAAACGTAGAAATGCGGGTGCTATTCAGGATGCCAATTTAAAAGAACTTAAAAAGTCTCGACCTTGGTATAAGCGCGTAAATAGTACTGCTCTACAGCAAAACGTAAAGCGCCTAGACAATGCGTTTGATGGATTTTTCGGCAATGGGAAAGGCAGACCAAAGCCAAAACGTAGAAGTAAGTTTAAAAGCTTCACCATCACCAACATTGAGAATAAGGATATAACCTCAACTGGTATAAATATTAAAAGTCTCGGTTGGGTTGGCTATCACAATTCTCATTCTATCCCAGATGGTTTTGTTATTAAATCAGCAACGATTAGACAAAAAGCCGATGGCTGGTATATCAGTTTAAAAGTTGAAGATAATACTATTCCTCAATCGGTTGAGGTTAATAATGAGGATATAAGAACCGTAGTTGGTTGCGACTTGGGGTTAACTAAGTTAGTTCATATTTCTGACGGCTCACAAATAGATAATCCAAGATTTAACACCAACAAAAAAGTTAAACAATTGATGTGGGTTCGCTCTCGCCGCGCCTCAAGAAAGAAAGGTAAAAGTAATAAGCGAAAAGCATACAACCGCGTCGGTAGACTACATAAACGTATCAAACAACGCCGTGAATCTTATCAATGGCAAGTTGCCTCGAAGATTGCCAAGCGTGCGGATGCGGTTGTTTTAGAAGATTTAAACATCAAGGGAATGTCAGCCAGATGTAGAACTAAAAAAGACGATGACGGTAATTATACAAAGAACGGTCAAAGCCGAAAAGTAGGTCTTAACCGTTCAATAGCGGATGCAAGTTGGTATTCTTTAACGCAAAAAATTAACGTTGTGGCTGCTAAGTCAGGCGTATTAGTTGTTAAAGTCGCACCTCAATATACAAGTCAAAAGTGTTCTCATTGCGGTCATATTGATAAAAATTCTCGTGATGGTGAAAAGTTTATTTGCACCAACTGCGGGCACTTTGACCACGCCGATCTGCAAGCAGCTAGAAATATTAAAAACAAAGGGATCGAGCAATTGAAACTACCAGTTGCTTGCCAACATCCTGCTAAGTATTTTAAAACGGTACGGGTGGACTGCTCGGAACCAAAACAACTTCG
>NZ_CAWUDI010000107.1:0-1876 GCF_963920925.1 Calothrix sp. CCY 0018
GTATATATTAAGTTTAATGAAAATATAGTCAAACATAATCATACATAGTTTAATATTCAAACTATGAAGTTATCTGATTATGCAAAAAAACAAGGCATCAGCTATCAAACTGCATGGAGAATGTGGAAGCGTGGAGAACTTAACGCCAAACAACTACCTAGCGGTACGATAATAGTTAATGTAGATTCACAATTAAAAGATGATTGTGTTCTGATTTATGCAAGAGTTTCTAGTGCTGAAAATAAAGCAAATTTAGATTCTCAAGCATTACGAGTAGAAAAATATTGTATAGCAAAGGGGTATAGAATTATAGCGATAGTCAAAGAAGTAGGTAGTGGAGTAAATGATTCTCGCAAAAAATTAATTCATTCTTTATCTAGAGACGATTATAGTTTGATAGTCTGCGAACATAAAGATAGACTAACTAGATTTGGTTTTAATTATATAAAAACTTTATTGAATAAAATGGGAAAAGATATTGAAATAATTAATGAAGCGAGGGAAGAAAAAGAAGACTTAATGCAAGACTTTGTATCGATAATTACTTCTTTCTGTGCAAGGATATATGGTTTAAGACGACAAAAAGGTAAAAAAGAATGCATTATTAATTGCTTAGACAAATGAGACTTGTAGAACGACATTTAATTAAATCAACAAAACCGAGTTATAAAGAATTAGAGAAATTATCATTCTTATCTAAAAATGTTTATAACAGTGCTACATACATTTGTCGTCAAGCATTTTTTAGTGGAGAAGTTGTACCAAGCTTTAATCAACTTTATCATCAACTAAAAAATGGTATTGATTATAAGTCATTACCTGCGAAAGTAAGTCAATTAGTAATAAAGCAAGTTGCAAGAAGCTTTAAATCATTCTTTGCCGCGATGGCAGCATATAAACAAGATAAATCTAAGTTTTTAGGAAAGCCTAGATTACCCAATTACAAGCATAAAACTTATGGGAGGAATTTAATATGTTATAACTATCAAGCCATATCGAAAAAACTCTTAAAACAGGGTTATATAAATCCATCTCTAACTAACATCAAGATAAAAACCAAACAAACTTCTATTTGTGAAGTTAGAATAATACCAAAAAATGGTTGTTATTTAATTGAAGTTGTTTATGAAAAAGACTGTATAAAAGATTCGGGTTCTATTTTAGATAAAAGAGTTGCAGGAATAGATATCGGAATATCGAATCTAGCAACAGTTACCAGTAATTTAAAAGAACTGTCACCTTTTATAGTTTGCGGTAAAGCAATTAAAAGCACTAATCAATATTTCAATAAATATAAAGCAAAATTACAATCACTTTTACCACTGGGAAAATATAAATCTCGACGTATTGATAGATTAACTATCAAGCGTAATAATAAAGTGGATTATTACCTCCACACAGCTAGTAGATTTATTGTAAATCAGCTAGTAAGTCATCAAATAACAGATTTGATAATTGGTAAAAATGATCATTGGAAGCAATTAGTAAATCTAGGAGCTAAAACCAATCAATCATTTACATCAATTCCTCATGCTAAATTTATAGAGCAATTAATCTATAAGTGTCAATTAGTAGGGATAAAGGTACATACAGTTAATGAATCCTACACGAGTAAGTGTAGTTTTCTAGACTTAGAACCTATTAAAAAGCATGAAACATATTTAGGTAAAAGAGTACATCGGGGACTATTTAAATCTAGCTCTGGTAAAACTTACAATTGTGACATTAATGGGAGTCTTAATTGTATTAGAAAGGTAGTTGGTGACTCCCTTTTTAAGGGAAAGCTAATAGAGAGGCTTGTAGTTAGCCCAGTAAGGATGAAGCCTTACAAAGCTAAAAGTTAGTTAATATATTTGACTATATTTTTAGTAACTAT
>NZ_CAWUDI010000108.1:0-1855 GCF_963920925.1 Calothrix sp. CCY 0018
ACACTGAGAAACTGCTTCCAGAGTAAACTTAGGTAGCACCCAAAGTCTAACTCTCGCTACGGATGTCAAAGTCCGTCTACCCAGTAAGCCTAAGTCTAAGCTTAGATTGCTGGCTACTTTTCTTAAAATATTTGCTGAACCGTTTAAGTCCGCGTTCACAATTGAGCCATTGGAGGATTTATACAAGCCGCGTTTTACACGTTTACGGTACGGCTTTCCACCCCTCCGGTTTTTTGCCGAATTGAGGCAGGGAGTCTCCATCTAAGTAACTGGCTTTTGAAGTATAAGCTTCTTCCGTCTCTTGAAACTTAATTCCGTACAACTCGCAAAGCTGCTTCAATCTATCTTTCAACTTCCCTAACGGCATTTGAACAAACTTTTGGTTGTTCAATCTACCCATATTGGCGTTAGATTTAAAGCCTTCGTTCCAACCAATAACTAAATTACCAATACCGTATTTTAAGCAGTGGTTAATAATTATTTTGGCAGCTTTGTTAATGCCATCTCTCATTTGATGGTTACGTTTACGAGTTATTTTATCTAACCATTTATCCCAATAATTCTCTGACTTCGACGCTTTTCTAGTTGCTACTTTTTTATTCCAAAGTTGATTCATTGCCTTCATTGCACGAGCATCAACTAATAAGGAGTTGCCCAAGGTATCAACACAAGCTGCTAAATTATCGGCGGCTCCCAAGTCGATTGATAAAGCTTGACTGAAATCTAACTCAGCTTTAACAGTATCAACTTCGTAAGATAACTCTAAATAAAATGCACCGCTTTTAGGAAGAATAGTAAATTCTTTAACTTTGTTAAAATCAATATTCGTGGGCATGGGTAAAAAGAATTCTTTAACCCCAAACCAACGTTTAACAGTTAATCCTAACGAGAATCTTAATCTACCATCAATTAATTTAGGCTTTTGACCGCCAGAATTAGGGTACGCAACTTTGAATAGTTTTGAACCTTTTAAATAACTTGGCGGCTTAGGCTTAAAGTGTAGCTGACCTTTAAAAAATAATTCTCTTAACCCTTTATAAGATTTAAAAGCTTCAGCGACAGACATTAAAGTTTGCTGCATAGGTGTTGACGGCATTGACTGAGCTAGTAACGTTTTTGCTACTGTTGATTCAAAAGCTAAATCAAACTTACCTGTTAGCAACTTCCCAGTTTTAAAGAAAATTTGACGCGCAAAATAAATGCCGCAATTATAAAGCTTACCAGATTGTTGACAGAGATATTCTATCAACGCCTCGGTATCTTTATCTAAATGCAATAGAACTTGCTGTATACCAATCTTTTTCTTAACCTTATCCACTGATTCGACCTCCCGTGTTTTGTTGACATATATATACTAATCTACTAAAATTCTGTTTGTCAATAGGTACTGAGTAAAAAACAAATTATTATGTTAGCTGTTAACGAATATAAAACTCACAACCACGTTAAATTCTTGGTTAATTACCATTTCGTTTGGATACCTAAAAGAAGAAAGCGTGTTTTAGTAGGGGGTGTAGCAACAAGACTAAGACAAGTATTCGCAGAATTAGCTGTAGAGAAAGAATGGGATATTTTGGCTTTAGAAGTAGCGCCAGACCATATTCATCTATTTGTCAGTGTAAAACCTACAGATACACCACACTTAGTAGTTAAAGCGTTTAAAGGTCGTTCGAGTTACATACTGAGAAAGGAGTTCCCAGATTTAAAGAAACTCCCATCGTTATGGACAAATAGTTATTTTATTAGCACTGCGGGCAACGTTTGCAGCGAAGTAATTAAGAAATATATCGAAGACCCACATCACGGATAATTGAAAATACTACGGCGGTTAAAACCGCCCGTGTCGCTTTCCTCT
>NZ_CAWUDI010000109.1:0-1795 GCF_963920925.1 Calothrix sp. CCY 0018
GTATCCCCTCAAAATTTCGGGGTAGGTGGTTATTGAGGCACCCATGACCAACCATAGGGATTAGAAGAAGATTTCTCCCGAATAATTGTCCCCAAAGATGGAATATTTTCAACTTGAGAAATGCGATCGCGCACATACTCAAAAAAGCTGATACCTAACTTGTGAGTAGTGTCAACAAGAGACATGAAAATATCCCAAGCCTTTGTGCCTTGTTCGGTCTGAGTTGCGTAACTGATGTTACGTCGTTGCACCATAGTCCTAGCAGCTAACTCTGCTGGATTATTATGCAGCAGTAATTCTGGATGCTCCAAAACCAGAAGCAACTCATCCATTTTTAAAGCAGTTAATCGTTTTCGTTCATCTAAGTGCTCGTAACCAGTTTTTTCGGTAAAAAGTGTCCAAAATTCTAGTTCTAGCTCGTGAGCTTTTTCAGAACTGGGAGAATCTCGATAAGCTAGCAATTTTCGATAATAGTTCCAGAATCTTCCCAGAAAATCATCTAAAAGTTTTTGATGGCAAGGCACAAGTGGAGTTAATTTTTTATAATGTCGTCCTTCATGCACCCAACAAAGAGCTAGATCCGAGGTTATTAACTTAAACTGCGGAGCATCATCACACAGTAAAGTTTTAATTACGGGAATGGTTGATTGCTGATGATAAAAGGCAATTGCTGCCGATTCACATAGGCGGGAACGATGCTGGGAACCGAGTTTACTCAAATACTCATCAATTAAAAAATTAAACTGAGTTTCCGTCAAAGCGACTTGCTGAGGTAATAATTTGAGTTGATTAATCCACTTGGCTGGTAAATTAAAAGTATCTAAAAGCTCATATGTTAGGGAGTTGAGAATAAACTCAAGCTCAGTTGTGTTTTGCAACACCTTCAATACACTCAAACGGTCTTTGTTTCGTGTCGTCTGGTAAATCGTATACAAAGGGTTGCAAATCACATTCGTTGTATGATTTACTCCCCCCACACGTGCACCTGTTTGGTCAAAGTGTTGCCAAGGGCTACTTTCCAGACCGGAAGTATATACTTCTTTATACTCCGCTTCAAAATATTCTTGCTTTTTGATTAATAAATTCGATATTGTTCCTGCACTAATCGAGATACCAATATCTTCTAAAAATTCTAACAACTTCCCTTGGGTTATGTTGCCACCATAATACAAACTCATGACCAAAGCTTTGATTCCCGGACCAAATTCCCCCTCATAACCTGTTGGTAAGGGTGCCAGATATGTTTTTCCTGTCCGTGGTGAGTAGTATTTTTGCTTACGGAACAAAATGTTATCTGGCTTCAGTACAATGTCTTGAACAACTACTTCTTCATAACCCTTAAACTGTGCGTCTGCTGGTAATTCTTCTTGAGGATAGACTAAAATCTCTTCTCGGTCTATGTTAATGGTTCCATTTTTACTTGTTTTACTGTGCTCTTTAGGTTTTTTTCGTTCTTTTTCTGATGAATGGTTTTTATTAAATCCTTTCTTTTTATTCGCCTTGATGTCTGGTTTACCTTTTTCGCCTTTAAGACGGTTGTTCTCATCCCGTAGCTTTTGGTTTTCTTCTTCTAATTGTTTGACCTTGGAGTTTAGTTGCTCTATTAAATTAAGTAATACTTCTACTGTTTGACGCACACTTTCGTCTGCAATCTGTTGTGGGTCAATCGATTGCAGCAAGCCGGACACTAATTTCTCCGCTGGTAGTTTTTGCGTCATGTGTCATATTCTACGACGCATATTGTACCTTTGTTAATTCTTATTTTTCGTCTTACCCCGATTTACTGAGCGGATAC
>NZ_CAWUDI010000110.1:0-1694 GCF_963920925.1 Calothrix sp. CCY 0018
TTGACACTCCCAGCATTCCGCTTCGCTAAAATACTGGGATTCTTATTTCACTTACAGGGAAGTACTACGCAGAGGGGGCTTACTCGCTCCGTGCCATAGCTTAACCCTAGCTGCGGTTGTCAAAGTCCGCCTACGTAGTCTGCTTAGGTCTAAGCCTAAGTTTCTACTTACTTTTCGCATTATGTTAGCGCTACCGTTAAGGTCGGCGTTCACAATATAGCCTTCAGAAGTGCGATACAAGCCACGTCTAGTTCTTTTACCCGATGCTTTCCACCCGTCCGGTTTTTTACCGAACTGAGGTAGGGAGTCGCCATCTAAATAGCTAGATTTGCTCGTGTATGCTTCCTCTGTCTCTGTAAACTTAATGCCATGTAGTTTACAAAGCTGTTCTAATCGATCTTTAAATTTACCTAATGGCATCTGAACAAACTTTTGATTATTAATGCGTCCCATTTTGGCATTAGTTTTAAAAGCCTCGTTCCAGCCTACTATCAAGTTGCCGATACCGTTTTCGATGCAGTGTTCAACAATTAACTTTGCAGCTTTGTTGATACCATCTCGTAATTGGTGATTGCGTTTACGGGTTACTCGGTCAAGCCAAGGGTTCCAAAATCCTTGCGGTTTATTCTCTTTATAGGTAGCTACTTTTTTATTCCATAGTTGGTTCATTGCTTTTACGTGACGAGCATCAACCAAGAAAGAATTACCATTAGTGTCAACGCACGCGGCTAAGTTATCGGCTGTTCCAAGGTCAATAGATAGGGCACGCGAGAAATCTAGGCTAGCTGTTTGTAGTGTTAATTCGTAGCTGCATTCGAGGTAATATGCACCATTCTTAGGGAGAATAGTAAATTCTTTAACTTTGTCAAAATCTAAATTTGACGGCATGGGTAAAAGAAAGTCAGATATTCCAAACCACCGTTTGACAGTTAGTCCTAAAGGAAATCTAATTTCACTACCCTTTAAGCTCGGCTTGCCAGCACCAACATTAGGGTACGCAACTTTGAACAGTTTAGAGCCTTTTAAGTAGCCTGGTGGTTTTGGCTTAAACGGTAATTCTCCTTTAAAAAATAGCTCTCTAAGCTCACGGTAGGATTTAAACGCTTCTGCTACCGACATCAAAGTTTGTTGAGCAGGAACAGACGGCATAGACTGTGCTATAGCTGTCTTCCCTACTGTTTCTTCGTATATCAGATCAAACTTGCCCGTCAAAAGCTTTCCAGTCTTAAAGAACTTTTGACGTGCAAAATAGACTCCGCTGTTGTATAGCTTTCCTGATTGTTCGCAAAGGTAATCCAAGACTGCTTTAACTTCTTCGCTAGGATGCAACAATACTTGCTGTACCCCCATCTGCTTTTTATTTTTTTTAGTTTTCTTGTTTTTCGTAATTGACCGACCTTTCAATGTTTACTATCCTATTAGTATACGAATAACTTCAGGAATTGTGAATGACTTTCAAAAAAAACCACAAGCAAGGAGCTTTACCTTACGGGGAGAAGCCTCTCGGAATTAAACCAGTTAGTTTTAAACCGAGACAAGGACAATTAGAAAAATTGAAAACCGTTCCAAATTGGCAGGAACTGCTGAGAGATTATATCGATATCTTAGTAGAAGAACACTGTGACTAAAGTCACTAACTAGCTTATATCCCAGCTTTAAAAAGACTGGGTTTTACGCTGCTTGAATTCAGATAA
>NZ_CAWUDI010000111.1:0-1603 GCF_963920925.1 Calothrix sp. CCY 0018
TCATAAGAAAATCTCGGTACGTGGGAAACCCAGTCTTTTTAAAGCTGGGAGGGAAACGACACGAGTGACTTTAGTCACAGTGGTTTTTTTTTAAAAGGCATAAGAGTACCCATCTTTTTTGTGAATAGTTCTACAGTATTTGTAAGAGATTCCTTGTACTAGTTTTTCACGAGTTGAAATGTTAAAACTCCCAGTCTTTCTTATTGCGATTCTCCCAATGTATTCACCGATCTTTTTTCCGGAAAGTACAAAAGCTTTTACGATATCTCCAGTTTGAAAACCTTTAACGAACTTAAATCTAGGTACATATCTTGTTGGGAATCCATACTTATCTGTTCTACACATTTGGCGTGTACCATGACCATTGCATTTGATTTTTAATGGCTGGTTAGTTAAAAGTTTCAAGTTATCAATATTACCAACACAAGCTGCGTCAATCCAATGTTGTTTATCAAGATTTAGCCGAGTTCGGTTATACTTGGTTTGCGCTCCTGTTGCTGTTTTAGTGGGTAATAAGTTAGATAAAACCTTTACTAATTTATTTCTAGTTGCATTGACTGCGGCTGCATCTTTAAGCGGTTTTTTAGCTTGGGATTTAATTCTATTGAGTAGTTCAGGTTTTTTTCCCAAAAACTCTTCAACTGGTTTGTTTCCTTTTTTTTGATTACATTTTTCACAGGCTAAACATAAATTATTTACTCTATTACTTCCTCCTTTTGACTTAGGGTAAATATGTTCAATCTGCAAGGGAACATCTTTTTTACTACAGTAAGTACATTCTCTACCCCATTTTTCAAGTAGATATTCGCGCACTTGATACCCTTGTAACTCCCCCTGCTGATACTCAACGCCAGATACTTCAGGATTTTGCATCTGTTGCATATCAAATTTAACTTTTTCAATCCATAATTCTGTAATCGGTGCATAACGCATTAAACGTTTTACCCAAGTTTCAGTTGTTAGAATACGATGTTCTAGGCTTGGCGGTAGCCAGTCTTTACTACGTTTACGATTGTCAAAACGCGGTTTTCTATACCGAGTTTTTCTGTTTCTACGGCTACTCCTTAATTGCCTACGAGATAATAGAGCATCTTTTATTTGATAACCTCGATGTTCTAATTCCGCGCACCAAATAGCATTTTCTCCGTCAAGTAATGCGATACCCGTAAATTTAGAACCTGGGTCAAGTTTTAAGATTAAAGGTCTAAGAGCAGGATTATCAATCGAATTTTTTAGAATTAACGTAAATGGATACGTTCTGTAAACTGCGGCTTTACCTTTTTCTAACAACCTACGTGCTTGTTTTGGTGCTACTGGGTTTAGTTGTTGTTTGTTTGTATCAACTACAAAAACATAGTTTTGTTTTGATTTAGATTGCATTGTTAGTGCCTCAAATGGTTATGTTAGCTTTCTCCCAAAGGGAGACGCTGCGCGAACGACAAAGTTAGAGGTCGGTAACTATCTAAAAAGCACTTCCTTAACCCATTACAGATGTTTAACTTTTTAGTTTTAGAGCAAGGAACTAGCTACGCATTCCTTGGTAGGTTCTTCAACACTTGCCTCTAACAAAAGTCTGGTCAACTATAATCTAAATTCTTAGGCT
>NZ_CAWUDI010000112.1:0-1546 GCF_963920925.1 Calothrix sp. CCY 0018
GTAAGTGAAATAAGAATCCCAGTATTTTAGCGAAGCGGAATGCTGGGAGTGTCAAGCCACCGAAGATGCCGTTCTAAAACGATAAATATGTAGAGACGTAGCAGTGCTACGTCTCCAATTCTTGGTCATCCAACGAATCAATTTTAGTCGATTAATATAGCCTCAAAAAAAAATAATCCTTTAGGGTACTTTTGACAGAGAACTATTTATTATAGTATGCAATTATACAGGCTCTATAAATAATCATCTCATGACAGAAACATACATATCAAAAGTCAACGTTGACTTATGGAAACAAGAAGTAACCCTGGAATGGACTGGCTCAAATGCAGCATCGCAAAAAAAAGGACCTTTTCACTGCACCCCTGGTGCGGGTATTTCTGGTGTTAATTGCGATAACGTTGCAACCAGTCAAAAAGCTAACACAGATTGTACTCCCAAAGGTGAATTCCCGGTACTTTGGCACGATCGTAAATTCAGTAAGTATCCAGAAGCAGAATGGGTGACACGTTTTCAAGAAGCTTCGCGGGGAATTGCCCTTCATTACTATCCAAGGGTTCCCGAATTTCCTAGCTCTCACGGATGCGTTCGGATTAAAAGTTTAGAAGCAGCAAAGCTAATTTACGACAACACGAAAGCTGGAAAGTCAATTGTCAAAGTGTATGGAGAATTGCGACCAAATTTCAATAACACTTTAAGACGCGGTGCCAAAAATGAAGATGTGAAAAAGATGCAGCGTCAGCTAAGCAATAAAGGATATACACTGACTATTGATGGCGATTTTGGCCCAGGAACCGAAGCAAAAGTTAAACAGTTTCAAAGTGATAAGAGGCTTGTATCCGACGGAATATGCGGTTCTCAAACCTACGGCGCACTTTTTGCCTAATAGATTGCAATAAATTAAATTCTACATTTGAATCGCGCTAATCGCCATTTTTCCCGATAAAATTATCCTTACCGGAAGCCATTATCGGGGAAAATATTATCGTGAAGAATTTACCGAAAGGATGTATTCTCCGCAAAGCCACATCTGAAGACGCTTCATCAATTCGCTGGCTGGTATTCACAGCAAAACTCGACCCTACACAATTGAAATGGCCGCAATTTTGGGTAATTGAATTCGACAAAAAAATAATAGCTTGCGGACAGTTACGCAATTTTAACGAAGCTCAAGAACTTGGAAGTTTAGTTGTTAACAAAAATTGGAGAAATCGCGGTTTAGGAAGTTATCTTACAAAATATTTAATCGAGCAAGCAACTCAACCGCTTTATTTAGAATGTTTGGGTAAAAAATTAGTTAATTATTATCAAAAATTTGGTTTTGTACCAATTGATTTTCAAGATTTACCTGCATCTCTTAAAAGTAAATTTAAAATATCTCAATTAGGAAAACAATTAATCGGAGTTCCTGTAACTTTTCTGAAATATGGAATCAGTGAACATGAACAGTTAGCTGGCGGTTGAAACCGCGCCTACACAGGGGAAGTCCACCTGCGTGGACTATGTAAATTTACAACCCGCGCAGGCGGGTTTTGCTTGTGTAGAT
>NZ_CAWUDI010000113.1:0-1465 GCF_963920925.1 Calothrix sp. CCY 0018
GTGTTGCAGCGATTTCTTGCTCATAATTTAGCATACTATGTAATGAAGAGCCAAAATTTGTTCAATTTCAACTTCCCCATAGCTCGGTTTATACTGAGAGCATTTAATTAATATTTGCTTAACTTTTTCTCGATATTCCTTTAACTTATCCATTCGACAATCTCCTCTCGATCAACATCATAGATAACTAATTTTAATTTATTTTCGTTTACAATTATTTGAGTAAAAGGTAAATTAAAAAAATCATTATAAATTGCTGATGGAACCGCTAAATATAAAATTCTCTCTGGGTCTTCTAAACGTAATGCTGTACGATAATTAATGAACTGACCTAATGCCATGTGAAATTCAGAGATTTTTGAAGCGCTAACAAAGTTTTTAATTTCAACTGCTACTTTATCCGTACCTTTTTGGGCAGCTAACAGTTTTTCAGCACCCAAATCAACTTGAATATCAACCCCGCCATAACGAATACTTAAAGGGTCATCTGTAATTATCCATCCCTCTTTTTCTAATAGATATCTCCGGAAATCATGTATCTGGTTCCAAATTACACACATACCTAACCCCCCTACCCCCCTTCCCTACCAGGGAATGGGGGTTTTTAAGCCTCTCTCCCAGTGGGGGAGAGGTTTGTATACAGTTCTTTTTTCTTTTCCGGAGATGTCTAATGCAGACCTAAAGATATTATGAAATAAATCGCGTGCCATATCATAAATAAATTCTGCACTAAATGCTAATCTTATTTTACCAACAAAACTCAACCGATTATCGGCTAAACCTATTCTAATACTGATACAATAATTATACTTATAAAAATAGGCGGGCAAGGATGCCCACCCTACAAGAATATAACTTTTATCTACAACAAACTTAATCTATATACTCCACTACATCTTCCGTCTCAAAGCGAACTTTAGCCATGTTTGCATACTTGTCACTAGGAAGCCGATATCCAGCCGCACAAACAACTACTGCGTGATATCCTTTGTCTTTTAATCCCAAAACTTCATCGTACTTATCGGGAACAAAACCTTCCATCGGACAGGTATCAACTTTTAACATTGCTGCGGTATACATGAAAAAGCCTAAAGCAATGTAAACTTGTCTGCTAGACCATGCATCTTTGTCAAGGGGATAAGGTGGTTCTTTGAGAAAACCTTTCACCATCTCACCAAGCCCTTGAAGTTTCTCAACAGGTGTATTTCGGACTTCCGACATCCGAGCCAGATAAGCATCAACATCCTGGCTGTTGACATCTTCTTTAATAGTCAAAACTACCAGATGTGAAGCTTCCTCAACCTGTTTTTGTCCCCAGGAATGCTCTACCAGTTGATGACGGATTTCGGGATTGCGAATTACTAAGAATTTCCAAGGTTGTACTCCAAAGGAGGAAGGAGCGAGAACCAAGCTGGTTGAGTCGATGGGGAGTATTATCTCCCGCACCTCTCAGTTAGATCCGGAC
>NZ_CAWUDI010000114.1:0-1427 GCF_963920925.1 Calothrix sp. CCY 0018
CCATCTCCCCATCTCCCCATCTCCCCATCCCCCCATCCCTCTTAGAGAAAACTTTATACTTGAAATAGAACAATTTCTAAAAAAGGAGGGTTAGAAATGGCTCCCAATCCCGTGATCGTGCAAGCTGTGGAAAAGTTGAATTATCGGGTAACTGTTGGTGATGTGGCTACCCAAGCTGGATTAAATATCGAGATGGCTAATCAGGGGTTATTGGCGCTTGCAACTGATGCTGGGGGACATTTGCAGGTTGCGGAGACAGGTGATATTGTTTACCTTTTTCCACGTAATTTTCGTAATGTATTACAAAGTAAATATTTTAAATTACAGCTACAGGAATGGTGGAATAAGGTCTGGAAGATTTTATTTTATTTAATTAGGATATCTTTTGGAATTGTCTTAATTGCTTCTATCGCTTTAATTACGATCGCGATTACCATGATTCTTGCTTCTTTATCCGACCGCGATGATGATGGAGGTGGTGGTTTTGGCGGTGGTATAGGGTTTTTCTATTTTCCGGATTTATTTTGGTTCTTTAGCCCAAATTATAATACTGGGTATCGAAGTCACGGAAGCGGACGACGGCAGCGCGAAAAGAGTGACTTAAATTTTTTGGAAGCTGTATTTTCGTTTTTGTTTGGCGATGGAAATCCTAATGCAAATCTCCAAGAACGGCGCTGGCAAGAAATTGCAACTGTAATTCGTAATAATGATGGTGCGGTTGTCGCCGAACAAATTACGCCTTACTTGGATGATATTGGCGAGACATATCAACAAGAATACGAAGATTATATGCTGCCAGTTTTAACTAAGTTTAACGGCAAACCAGCGGTAAGTCCTGAAGGTGAAATTGTCTATTCTTTCCCGGAATTACAGGTAACTGCTAAACAAAAAAATTCTCAATCAATTCCTGCTTTTCTCAGAGAATTTTCTTGGCGCTTTAGTAAAGCAACTTCCTCACAAGTAATGTTAAGTGCTGGATTGGGAGGAGTAAACTTAATCGGCGCTTTGATGTTGGGAAGTTTATTACGAGATGGTACTGTAGCTGCACAAGTTGGAGGGCTGGTTGCTTTCGCGCAAGGAATCTACTGGTTGCTGCTAGCTTACGGTATAGGCTTTCTGGGAATACCTTTAATACGGTACTTTTGGATACAGTGGCGTAACCAAAAAATTAGCGATCGCAATAGTCAGCGTCAATCGCGAGCCAAGCTGATAGCCAGTGCGGACGAAAAGTTACAGCAAAAAATCAACTTTGCCCATCAATTTGCCACAAACACAGTAATCGACAAAGATAACTTAGCCTACTCCACCGAAACCGACTTAATCGAGCAAGAAGTAGAAAATTCCGCAAAAATCGACGCAGAATGGCAGAAACGTTTGGAAGAAGGTGAGTGATGGGGGGATGGGGGGATGGGGGGATGGGGAGACAA
>NZ_CAWUDI010000115.1:0-1378 GCF_963920925.1 Calothrix sp. CCY 0018
GTATGCGCTCAGTAAATCGGGGTAATAAGAAAAAATAAGGAGTAACAAAGGTACAGTTAGCGTCGTAGAATATGAGGCATGACGCAAAAACTACCGGCAGAGAAATTAGTTTCAGCATCACTGCAATCAATCGACCCAAAACAGATTGCAGACGAAGGAGTGCGTCAAACAGTTGAACTGTTATTGAACCTGATAGAACAGCTAAATGTAAAAATCAAACAATTAGAAGAAGAAAACCAAAAGCTAAGGGATGAAAACAACCGCCTCAAAGGCGAACAAGGAAAGCCAGACATCAAAGCGAATAAAAGTATTGGATTTAAGAAAGACCATTCATCAGAAAAAGAGCGAAAAACCCCGAAAGAACGCAGCAAAGCAAGTAAAAACGAGTCTATTAAGATAGACCGAGAAGAGATTTTAACTTATCCCCAAGAAAAATTACCGGCAGACGCACAATTCAAGGGTTACGAAGAAATAGTAGTCCAAGACATTTTACTAAAGCCAGATAACATACTGTTCCGCAAGCAAAAATACTACTCACCACAAACCGCAAAAACGTATCTGGCACCCTTACCAACAGGTTATGAAGGAGAATTTGGTCCAGGAATAAAAGCTTTAGTCATGAGTTTATATTATGGCGGAAACATGACCCAAGGTAAAATAAAAGAATTTTTAGCAAATATTGGTATCTCGATGAGTGCAGGGTACCTATCAAATTTATTAATAAAAAACCCGGAACAATTCTATGCTGAGTACGAAGAAGTATATACGGAAGGTCTAGCAAGTAGTCCCTGGCAACACTTTGACCAGACGGGTGCGCGTGTTAGAGGAGTGAACTATACAACAAATGTG
The DNA here is from genome assembly GCF_963920925.1 of Calothrix sp. CCY 0018. Lineage (NCBI taxonomy): Bacteria > Bacillati > Cyanobacteriota > Cyanophyceae > Nostocales > Calotrichaceae > Calothrix > Calothrix sp. CCY 0018. The sequence goes on from NZ_CAWUDI010000115.1 coordinate 850, forward strand.
ATTTGTAATCCGTTATATACAATTTACCAAACAACACGACACAAAGACCGTTTGACTGTATTAAAAGTATTACAAAACATTACCGAGCTTGAATTTATTCTCAACGAGATGACCTATGGGCTTCTGGAGACTTTTAATTTACCAACCAAGTGGATTAATCAACTCAAATTATTGCCTCAACAAAAAGTTTTTACGGAAACAGAGTTTAATTTTTTAATTGATAAGTATTTGAGTAAACTCGGTTCTCAACATCGTTCCCGAATATATGAAGCCGCTGCAATTGCTTTTTATCATCAACAATCTAATATTCCCATAATCAAAACTCTACTGTGCGACGATGCTCCACAATTTAAGTCAATAACCTCAGACTTAGCTCTTTGTTGGGTGCATGAAGGACGGCATTATAAAAAATTAAGTCCACTTGTGCCTTGTCACCAAAAACTTTTAGATGATTTTTTGGAACGATTCTGGAACTATTACCGAAAATTATTGGCTTACCGAGATTCTCCTACACAGGAAAAAGCTTACG
>NZ_CAWUDI010000116.1:0-1317 GCF_963920925.1 Calothrix sp. CCY 0018
TTGACACTCTCCGTCCTATAAGGACGAAGATTCTTCATTCATAGAATCAACTTGCTCACACAGGATTTCTCCAGCATGAGTAGAGGTCGAATCTCCTGAAGCGTTCGGATCTAAAATCCAAGTTCCGGTATGCCCTACCGTACTCAAGGCTAGTCTCAGAATATTAATAGCAGCATTCCAATCTCTATCAAGTACAAATCCACACTCACAAACATGAGTTCTTGTAGATAAAGACTTTTTAACTAATGCTCCGCAATTAGAACATTTTTGTGATGTGTAGGCAGGATTAACTGCTACAGTTGTCCTACCAAACTTCACCCCAAAATACTCTAACCATTTTCTGAACTGATACCAACCAGCATCATTAATAGATTTAGCGAGACAGTGATTTTTTACTAAATTCTTAATCCTCAAATCTTCATAGGCGACCAAATCGTAAGATTTGATTACGCAACGCGCTACTTTTTTAGCGTGTTCTTCACGTTGCCTACTTATTCTGAGGTGTACTCGCCCTAACTTATTAATAGCTTTCCTGCGATTAGTAGAACCTTTTTGCTTGCGAGAAACACGTCTTTGTTTAAACTTTAAACGTTTCTCTCCTGCGCGATAAAACCGACAGTTAGGTTCACTATGCCCGTTACTGTCTGTGTAAAACTCTTTTAAGCCAACATCCAAACCGATGGTTTTACCAGTCGGTTGTGCAACTACATTATTGTCTACACTAACTAAAAATTGAACATAGTAGCCGTCAGCACGACGCACTAACCTGACCCGTTTTATCTGTTCTAATTGATAGAAGTTTAAATCCCACGTTCCTTTAAGTTTTAACTTGCCAATACCTTTTTTGTCGGTAAAGATTATCTGCTTTCTGGTTTCCGATAACTTCCACCCGCTTGTTTTATATTCCGCCGAACGATTGTTTTTCTTGAACCTGGGGTATCCCTTTTTTCCGGGAATACCTTTCTTGCAGTTGTCGTAGAACCTAGCTATGGAGCTATAAGCTCTTTCTACTCCTACTTGACAAGCATGAGAGTTTAAGTATGAAGCAAAGGAATATTCAGCCCTTAACGCAGTGTTGTAGCGATATAGCTCTTTTTGTCCTACACTTCGGTTATCCATCCAAAAACGGATACACTTATTGCGGACGAATTGAACCGTCTTAATCGCTTCGTCCACGGCTGCATATTGAGTTGTTTTCCCTTTTGCTTTAAACTCTAAAACTATCATTTGACGTGGAAAACTGCTACGGCAATTAGTATAGCATGATTAAAGCCGTTCTAGAAGAACGAGGCTTGTATCCCATTGTTTTCGGTCAAA
>NZ_CAWUDI010000117.1:0-1289 GCF_963920925.1 Calothrix sp. CCY 0018
AATGGATTACTTCCGCCACCTGTACCACCTGCAAATGGATTACTTCCGCCACCTGCACCACCTGCAAATGGATTTTCACCGCCACCTGCACCACCTCCAAAAGGATTTTCACCGTCGCCAGCACCACCGCTAAATGGGTTGCCACCCGAAGTATTGTCGTTTACTTCAGCTTCTTCGGAAGACTTTTCACCTTGAGAAGATTCTGGTGCTTCGTAACCTGGAGGTAAAGGAAATTGCCCTTCACCAAACGGGTTTTTACCATCAGAGAATGGTTTTTCTTTATCCGATTCGCGATCGGTTTCATCTAAAGGAAATTTTTCGCGCAGTTTATCGAATATAGAATCAACTTTGTTAAAAAGATCATCTCTGGCTTCTGATGTAAATTCCTCATGAGTAGTGCTGCTGCTCATTATCGATTGATTGTTACCGATGATTAAATTCCCATCAACAGTATCAACAGCATCGGTACTGCCAAAATCCCAATTCCAGGAGTTTTCGCTGTCATCTTCAGGCTGGGAATTTCCACTATCGCCTAATTCGTTATAGGCAACAACTTCATCAGTTTTATTAATCGAGTTTAAATCGGAACTTTCCATTGGTAATTATTCTCCTAGAAATAGAAATTTACTTCAATCAAAAATATACAAAGTAGAGACGTAGCAATGCTACGTCTCCATTGCTACGTCTCCAGCACTTATTTAAACTGCGGAATCACTATCAACAGCAAATATTTCGGTTATTTGGGTGAAAGGATTGTCTTCACCAGTAAACGGATTAGACGGATTAGCTTCACTGAATGGGTTGCTACCAGGAGTAAAGTCAATGCCTGAAAATTCCCCTATGAAAGCTTCGGCATTAGATAAACTGAGGTCCTGGAAACTAGAAGCTAAGTCTGGAAACTCACTCAGGTTGGTAATCGAACTGCCTTCAGGTAATTCGATATCCAATTTAGAAAGAGTGTTTAAGAAGTTGGTAAATGGTGCCAATTCATCCCCCTCAGTATCTGCACTAGCTTCACTAGCTTCAAAATTATTGAATAATTTACTAAAGCTTTCGTATTGAGCCTTGCCAGTTTCTAGATTCTCTGACAAAGATTCTGATAAATTGTCTAAATCAGCAAACAGATTGTCGGTATTGATATCACCAAAGGGGTTTTCGCCAACTATCATTGGGTTATCTGTGTCATCCGAATCATCGTTATTGGAATCGCCGCCACCCATCATTGGGTTATCTGTGTCATCCGAATCATCGTTATTGGAATCGCCGCCACCCATCATTGGGTTATCTGT
>NZ_CAWUDI010000118.1:0-1236 GCF_963920925.1 Calothrix sp. CCY 0018
TTAAGGCAGGGCTGTTTCATTCTAAAAAGGAAAATAATAATAGGATATTATGAGCGCAGTGGCGTATCGCTGAGGTTAGCGAACCAAAACCATTACGGCGGAAAAGATTAATTACGAAACTCCGAACGATTGAGAAGTTTGCAGCAGCATAACCATCAATCATCTGGGCTTTGTCTTCGCCAAAAATAACATCTTTAACCCAATGTAATCGGTTTTCAACACCCCAATGACCACGAATACCCTGAGAAAAATCGGATGCATCAAGAGTTATCGAACTTATATAATATGCAGTTTCCTCATAAGGTTTGCCTGCACGAGTACCAAAACGTTCAACTCGAATTAAACGCTTTAAACCAATCCATTCGCCGGAAATAGCTTCTAAGTTATCAAATACTGATACGCGACGTTCAGTTAGGCGATCGCGATTTTTTTCCAAATCGTGATGTATGCTTATTGAACACGATTCGAGCATATTTTTCTGAATCTGGTGATAAAGTTTGGGCTGGTTAGCTTTAACAGCTATTACATAATTATTCCCACTGTTAATTATTTGTTCTACAGTTTTTTTTGACAGTGAAGTGCATCAAAACTAAATACGACATCGTTCAAATCTAATACTGAAATTAAATTTCGGACGGTTGTAATTTCGCTCGTTTGCTTATTATTCATTGTTTTTAGCCCAACAACAAGACCTTGTTTGTTACTAAACATTGACACCACACTTACAAATGCTTGATATTGGTTGCTGTAATCAACAACTGTAGCTTTAATACTTTTACCATCGGTTGCAAGCCACTCAAGCTCGTTCAATTCGACGTATTTACTAGCCCAACAATTAAATTTTCGCGTTAATTCCTCGAAATCGACACGCATCATTACACGTCGCATTGTTGAATATGAAGGAACTCTATCATGAGGTATTTCTAATACTTCAATTAAAGATTGTTTGTGTCGTTTGACAAAATCTCCGAGTCCTCTGTAACCTTGGCAACCGCTCATTGTCCCCATAATTATTAACAACAATACTAGCCACAATGGATGTCGCCGCCCCTGTCGGGTACGAAAATCCCTGACTTTTTTGAGTTCTCCAATTAAGCTAGCACTCATAAAACCCTCACCGAATATTCTTGCTCCATTTTATTGGCGCAAAGGCGCGGCGCTGCCGCGCTTTGCTTTAGGAAACTTATCCTATTTGTAATTGAACCATTTTTCTCTGGAGAATGAAACAGCCCTGCC
>NZ_CAWUDI010000119.1:0-1190 GCF_963920925.1 Calothrix sp. CCY 0018
TACTTTTTTTCAATCCATTTAATATTTTTTCGTATTCATCTTTCTTTGATTTTGATTTCGCTTTTTTTATTGAATCTTCTATTTTTCTTTTCTCTCGTTTTCTTTGTAAGTCTAATTCCTTGTTTACTTGCGTCATCACATGAAATCTATCAACCACAACTTGAGCATTTGGTATTAATTCCTGAACTATGTTTTTGTAACCTCGCCACAAATCTATACTCACTTCTTCTATCTTTTCTAGAACCTCTTTTCCCCACGTAATAAGTATTTCCCTAATTTTTTCTTTCGTCCTTCCTTGCAAGATTGCTAGTAGCTTGGAATTGTCTAAATCTACTAGTACTGCACAGTAATTGCCTTTACCCTTAACTAATGCTATTTCATCAATACCAAGTCTTTTTAAGCATGATGGTTTTATTAATAATGAATTATCAGAAGCATCTTTTAACATTCTTTCTATTTCCTCTGTAGTCACAGTCCCTTTTTTCGCTACACTGTGAATATCCGAATCTAAAACTTGTTGTATTATTTTTTTAGCAAGTCTTTTAGTATAAGTCCTTCTACTTCTTACAAAATCTAAGTCTTCACTAAACGGTTTTTTGCAATTATCACATTTAAATTGCCGCTTATTAATTTCTAAAAATACTTGTTGTTCGCCTAAAGGTAAATCTTTTATTACATATCGATGATTTTGATGTAGTCTATGACTTTTTGTTCCACAGCGAGTACAAATACTTTCTGAGTTGGTTGATTCAACCTGTAAAATTATTCCTAATCCTTGATATTGACGATGTGAGATAACTTTTATCCCTTCTAAATTAATCAATTCTGTTAATAGTTTAATTTCTCTTTTTGAGGTCATGATAGTAATAACACCCGTTTTTCTGTCTTCTTCTTATCTAAGACAACAACAAAATAGGTTTATATGTCAACATAAATAGAGCTTTTAGCTATTATTCTATACATTTATTTATTTTTATTTCAGAATTTAACTATTCTTCAATTAGCGTAGCGGCGTATAGGCGGGCTATCATTATTTGAGGTTTTGAAGAGTTGTTGACAAGCCCGTCTATACGCAATTGAAGAAAGCGTAGCGGTAGTTCAATTCGCGCCTCTAACAAGTCAATGTGCGCTATTATTTCTTCATCTTATAGCTTTTAATGGTATTTTTAGCATACTAGGTACTGAAGAAC
>NZ_CAWUDI010000120.1:0-1052 GCF_963920925.1 Calothrix sp. CCY 0018
CCAGCAGCCAAATCAAGTGGGAAGTTGTGTGCATTTCTTTCGTGCATTACTTCCATACCCAAGTTAGCTCTGTTCAATACATCAGCCCAGGTGTTTACAACTCTACCGCTAGAATCGATTACAGACTGGTTGAAGTTGAAACCGTTCAAGTTGAACGCCATTGTGCTGATTCCCAAAGCGGTGAACCAGATTCCTACTACAGGCCATGCAGCTAAGAAGAAGTGTAAGCTACGGCTGTTGTTGAAAGAAGCGTATTGGAAGATCAAACGACCAAAGTAACCGTGTGCAGCTACGATGTTGTAAGTTTCTTCTTCTTGACCGAATTTGTAACCGTAGTTCTGAGATTCGGTTTCGGTTGTTTCACGTACCAACGAGGAAGTTACCAAAGAACCGTGCATTGCACTGAACAAGCTTCCGCCGAATACACCTGCAACACCTAACTGGTGGAAGGGGTGCATCAAGATGTTGTGTTCAGCTTGGAACACGAACATGAAGTTGAAGGTACCCGAGATTCCTAAAGGCATACCGTCAGAGAAAGAACCTTGTCCAATTGGGTAGATCAAGAATACTGCGGTTGCTGCTGCTACTGGAGCGCTGAATGCAACACAGATCCAAGGACGCATACCCAAGCGGTAAGATAATTCCCACTCACGACCTAAGTAGCAAAATACTCCAATTAAGAAGTGAAATACTACCAATTGGTAAGGGCCGCCGTTGTACAACCACTCATCTAGAGAAGCTGCTTCCCAGATAGGGTAGAAGTGCAAACCAATAGCGTTAGAAGAAGGAACAACTGCACCAGAGATGATGTTGTTTCCGTAGATCAACGAACCTGCAACAGGCTCGCGGATACCATCGATATCTACTGGGGGTGCTGCAACGAATGCGATTACGAAGCAGGTGATTGCAGATAGTAGGGTAGGAATCATTAATACACCGAACCAACCGAGATATATACGGTTGTTGGTGCTGGTGATCCACCCACAAAACTGCTCCCAAGCAGAGGCGCTCTCGCGTCTTTGTAATGTGGTTGTCATGGTTCAGATAATTGC
>NZ_CAWUDI010000121.1:0-1048 GCF_963920925.1 Calothrix sp. CCY 0018
GATTTTCAGTTTCGCTTTCTTCTGTAGGAGTGAAATTTTCTACAACAGGATTTTCAGTTTCGCTTTCTTCTGTAGGAGTGAAATTTTCTACAACAGGATTTTCTTCTTGAACAGATTTAATATCATCTACAGTTTCTTGTGAAGGTAAAGGAGAATTTTCATAACCAGGTGGTGGAGTAAATTCTCCCTCCCCGAAAGGATTTTCACCATTAGCAAAAGGATTCTCTTCTGTAAAGGGATTACCTGTTGATTCTTCTTCAACATCATTTAAAAGTAATCGATCGCGCAGTTGATCGAAAAGAGAATTCATCCTTCCATCAACATTGGCTTTGACTGATGAAATTAAGGATTCTTGTGTAACTTCTTCATCAACTATCCATTGTCCGTTACCGATTATGGTATTACCAATATTAAGAGCAGATTTTATTCCTCCCTCTAATATATTGTCACTTGTAGAAAAAGAACTACTAGTACTAATTAACGAACCAGTAAAATCAATAGATTGGTCATTAATTTGATTGCTAGAATTTAATTCTGAAGATTCCATTTATTATTATTCCTGTAAAGATAGAAATCACTTTATATCTATAAAATATAGTAATCCGATATCAATTACAAGTATTTAAAGTTTTGAAAAAGTCAGTATTTTTTTAAAGCTAATTTGTGATTTATCTAAAGAATTTAGAAGTCTTTGATACTAATAATAAACTCAATTTATATTCACACAAAACGTAGAGACATAGCAATGCTACGCCTCTACAATAAGGCTATGAACAACAAAACTTTTGCGAAGAATTGATTTGACTTTTAATTATGATTCTTCAGCATGGCGAAAGAATTAAATTATTTTCAGTCGGCATTATATAGTTGCCAAAATCTAAAGTATCCAATTCTCAGAACATATTAAAGTCAGAGAATCGATTAAGCGCCGAAGCTGCCCATGCCGCCAAATGGATTGCCGCCACCCATTCTGCCGCCAGCGAATGGATTGCCACCGCCGCCCATTCCGCCTTCACCCATGTCGCCACCACCAGCGAATGGATTGGAA
>NZ_CAWUDI010000122.1:0-1004 GCF_963920925.1 Calothrix sp. CCY 0018
TTTATGAGGTACAGTAACAGCAATTAGTAAACCAGTTTTTTAGGTGTTTGGGATTGACTAAATCGAGAGCGGTTGCAATTAAGATATCAACCATTTTTGAATTGGTTGGAGAAAACTGGCGTAAAAAAGTTTTTAGTTGTGACCACCAATGTTCAATAGGATTAAAGTCAGGAGAATAGGGTGACTGGTAAAGAACACTTGCACCAACAGATTGAATTAATGGTTCAATAGAAGCAGCTTTATGGGCTGGAAGATTATCCATAACCACAACAGCACCTTTCCATAGTTGAGGAAGCAAACACTTCTCAACAAAGACCTTGAATGCATTAGAATTCATAGAACCGCTTTATTGTCATAACAGCTACAACCTGGTTTAGACTTATTGCGCCGATTACTGTTACTTTTGCTCCTCTGTAAAATGGTTTAAAGTCATATACTCTTGTACCGCGATCGCTACGTGCCCTACTTCGCGTAAGACCAAGTAAAACGCCCGTTTCATCTATAAAAACTAAGTTTTCTGGATCTACTTGTTTAACTTTTTGCCAATACTCACTTCTCAAATTTTGGACTCTTTCAGTTCTTGCTTGGCTGCTGCGTAACGTCTTTTTTTTAATGTTAAGTTTTGCTTTTTTAATGCACGACACATCGTACTTGTACTTACCCAAATACCGTAAGTTGTAGCCCAATATTCGCAATATTCTAATAAAGTTTTGTCTGGGTACTGTTCAATCATTGTAGCTAGTTGAACATCATATCCATCCAACTCACCTTTAACTGCTCCGCCTTGTTTCTTCGGCTTCACATGACCTTCGGTTTTTTTCATCAAAAGCAGTTTTTGAACAAAACTTTTGGTCACACCAAAGTTCGTTGCTACTTTTCTAACTGAGGTATTACCATGTTCGTAAGCCTGTACTATTTTTTCTCGCAAGTCTATAGAGTAAGCTTTCATTTTAATTATTAATGCACCATATTTAGTGTACCTCATTTATCTGCAATTTGCTGTA
>NZ_CAWUDI010000123.1:0-953 GCF_963920925.1 Calothrix sp. CCY 0018
TGTACCTTTGTTACTCCTTATTTTTTCTTATTACCCCGATTTACTGAGCGCATACTATTCTTGTTTCTGCTGCTGTGGCTGATTATTTGGAGGAAGAAGAAATTATTAAGGGTAAACCGTTAGAGTTGAAGGGAATAGATGAAACAGTTCTAACTTTCGCCGTAACTCCAGAGATAGTCGTGCGTTCGCTAGAATAAAAGACAGGTTATTCGGGGAAACGTTAATTAGAACTATTTGCCCCATTTTAATCGCGGTAGGATGTATCAGAACGCCCGCTATTTTACCGATTTTTAGTATTTAGTATAGATAATATATATAGATATATGACACAATCGGTTGTAGAAAAAACTTCAATTCCAGAAAAAACCTGGAGACGACAAACCGATTCACCAACATGGTGGATTGCCTTTTTGTGTGGTTCACTTATCTTGCATCTACTGGCGTTCTGGCTTATAAGCTTACATAAACTTTCTGCATCACAATCCGGCTCCGCTTCGGCTATTCCAATTGAATTTATCGAAATTTCTCCACAAAAACCACCGCAAGCTAAGCCAGAACCAAAGCCTAAACCAGTTTTACCAAAGCCATCCGCAAAGCCTATTGTTCCTCAAAACTCACAACCTGCTGTTAATCCCAGCGCAGTTAAACCTCCTGTAATTACGAATGATAGGGATGCTATTGCTTTTAACAATCAAAAAATCGAACAGCAACAGCAGCAAGAATTAGCCGACAAACAAGCAGCCCAAGAATTAGCCGACAAACAAGCAGCCCAAGAATTAGCCGACAGACAAGCAGCCCAAGAATTAGCCGACAGACAAGCAGCCCAAGAATTAGCCGACAAACAAGCAGCCCAAGAATTAGCCAACAAACAAGCAGCCCAAGAATTAGCCGACAAACAAGCAGCCCAAGAATTAGCTGACAGACAAGCAGCCCAAGAATTAGCTGACAGACAA
>NZ_CAWUDI010000124.1:0-929 GCF_963920925.1 Calothrix sp. CCY 0018
GGAATTTTCAGCATTCTGGTAGTTCCGTCCTTTTTAGGAATGGGGATACTACGTAGCTTCTGGTGATGCCAGTTGTTACTTGTATCCTTCAGAAGTATTTCAAGTTCAAATCTCTCTTTAAAATTAAGGGATTTTTTACCGTCAATACCTGCTGTTTTCTTGCCTGCGTTTAGCTGAGTTACTTGACGTATAGCCAAAAATCTAGCCGCTTGAGATTTCAGAATAAGCTTTTGAAGTGACAAAGCTTTGCGCTTGTCTCCAGCTCGAATTGCTTTGAACACTCGACATTGTAGGCGAAATAAATCTTTACGGAATTTCTTCCAGCTTAGATTCTTCCAAGATTCACTAGTTTTGTAACTGTGCCTAATCATGCTCTAACTCCGCTCGCGTGTTTTCTGAATACCTTGCAGCAATTACGCCGCATCCTACCCGAATCAAAAGAGTTCCGTATCTCGTCTTACCTACCTGGGGTTCGACTTCCCCAAGACTTTTGACTCGTTTTTATTCGTTCCCTCAGATGATTAGATATCTTTTGAATATCTATTTTCGTTCCTTTAGGTGTAGCCACTTTAACCACACGGATACCCTAGATTCTTGCTGCTATTATATTTAAAATGCAGCGGGCATTAGCTCCGGTAAAGTCAAGGTTTTGATGTTATGCCTTGCTCATGCATAGGTCACTTTTATAGGCTCTGTTTCACCGTGGGAACTCCCTATTAGCGCCAGTGTCAGCCCATAACAGCCGTCTGGTTGCGCCCTGTTCCCAGCTTCACTCTACAAGAATCGAGCTTGTTCGGTGTGGGCCGCCTCTGGAGTCACGCTCGAATCTAGCGGATAGGACTTTCACCTATATCGGTCTGAGAGTTCAGTGCTTAGTTTTACCTAAGTTTCACTGGCTTAGTTATGTACGGACTGATTACCGTGATTCA
>NZ_CAWUDI010000125.1:0-827 GCF_963920925.1 Calothrix sp. CCY 0018
ACTGCTAACTGATAACTGATAACTGCTAACTGATAACTGATAACTGCTAACTGATGAAAAACGTTGGTTTAATAATATTAGCTGCGGGAAAAGCGAGTCGCATGGGGAAACCAAAACAGTTGCTAACTTATCAAGGCAGTAGTTTGATATCTCATGCTGTAAAAATTGCAATTAATTCTACTTGTAAACCCGTTGTAGTAGTTTTAGGAGCTTACAAAAAAGAAATTAAACCACAAATAGATAAGTTTCCCGTTCAAATAGTAGAAAATCCGTATTGGGAAACAGGAATGTCTTCTTCAATTCGTGCGGGAATTGTTGCGATAAAAGAAAGTAATCCTAAATTAGATGCAGTAATTATCGCACTTGCAGACCAACCATTAATATCAGAAACAGTTTTTAATCGATTAATTCAAAGCTATCAAGAAACGGGTAATATAATTATTGCTTCTACTTATGATGACATTGTAGGTGTTCCGGCTTTATTTAGTAATATTCTTTTTTCAGAATTAATTAATATTGAAGGTGATAAAGGTGCAAAAGCTTTGATGGGTAAATATAAAGATGAAGTGTTAACTATTGAGGTAGCGGAAGCAGCTATTGATATTGATACGCAGGATGATTATGATAAGTTGTTCATAGGTTCGTAGTAGCGCTTCAGCGCATCCGGATTCCAAAACACCAAACACTTACTACAATGAAAAAATTATTTATAGGTTCGTAGTAGCGCTTCAGCGCATCCGGATTCCAAAACACCAAACACTTACTACGATAATACGAACAATTTTTGGTTTTACGAAAAATGCTCGGTGAGATAGGGATTATTTTAT
>NZ_CAWUDI010000126.1:0-786 GCF_963920925.1 Calothrix sp. CCY 0018
AAAGCACTTTGATATCTGTCTTCGGCATTTTTTGCCATTAACTTCATGACGATATCGAATAAAACTTGAGGAATTTCTTGATTAGTAATTGCAGGAGGTTGTTTGGCAATGTGACAATGTACCAATTCCATTGCATCATCCGATTTAAACGGTAAATTAGCAGTTAGTAATTCGTAAAAAGTTACACCCAAGGAATAAAAATCGCTGCGGTAGTCTACGCCTCGGTTCATGCGTCCAGTTTGTTCGGGAGAAATATAAGCTAGAGTTCCTTCTAAAACATTAGGACTTTTGATCTCTGGGGTTTCTTTATTAAGTAAAGAAGCAATACTAAAGTCGATTAATTTTACTTGTTTTGTTTCTGGATTAATTAGAATATTGGCTGGTTTTATATCTTTGTGAATAACCCGGTGCTGATAAAGTGTTTTGAAAATATCACATAAGGATATCGCAACCTGTAAAAATTCTTGGAGAAAAGCAGTATCTTGTATTTGTAGAGAAGCAAAATAATCTTTAATAGAAATTCCCCCAAAATCTTCCATCACTAAAATATAAGCATTTTGGAACGGTTCCAAGCTGTAGGTTTGGATGATTCCTCGAAAGTGAAGATTTTTGGCAATGGTGTATTGATTGCGGAATTGTACCAGTTCGTTAAAACTGGGATAAGGATTTTTCAGCAGTTTTATTACCACTGGTTTTTGGTCGCTTTCTCGTAAAGCTCGATAAACTAAGGTTCTGGAACCATCATAAAGTTTTTCGCTGACTTGATAACCGGGAATACTGACTTGA
>NZ_CAWUDI010000127.1:0-776 GCF_963920925.1 Calothrix sp. CCY 0018
CGTAACCCAACATTCTTCTTATCGTTCTAACTCACCGGGGAATGCAATTAAGATGCTAATAGCATAAGTCGATTAAAATTGACATCTTGCGCCATTCGCAATTAGCACCCATAACCGCCTTGGAATAAATTCCCAGGCTTATATACAAAGTCTGATAAATCAGACTGAGTTAGCTTTACCAAAATGCAGTTTGTAGGTTGGGTTAGGTTCACTTTCAATATATGGTTTGGAACAAATAATTTATATTTGAACCGTAACCCAACATTCTTCTTATCGTTCTAACTCACCGGGGAATGCAATTAAGATGCTAATAGCATAAGTCGATTAAAATTGACATCTTGCGCCATTCGCAATTAGCACCCATAACCGCCTTGGAATAAATTCCCAGGCTTATATACAAAGTCTGATAAATCAGACTGAGTTAGCTTTACCAAAATGCAGTTTGTAGGTTGGGTTAGGTTCACTTTCAATATATGGTTTGGAACAAATAATTTATATTTGAACCGTAACCCAACATTCTTCTTATCGTTCTAACTCACCGGGGAATGCAATTAAGATGCTAATAGCATAAGTCGATTAAAATTGACATCTTGCGCCATTCGCAATTAGCACCCATAACCGCCTTGGAATAAATTCCCAGGCTTATATACAAAGTCTGATAAATCAGACTGAGTTAGCTTTACCAAAATGCAGTTTGTAGGTTGGGTTAGGTTCACTTTCAATATATGGTTTGGAACAAATAATTTATATTTGAACCGTAACCCAACATTCTTCTT
>NZ_CAWUDI010000128.1:0-773 GCF_963920925.1 Calothrix sp. CCY 0018
TCTGCTTTTGAAACTGAACCACTGCGGCACGAGTCGCATCGCCAAAGATTCCATCGACTGCAATCTTGATTTTTTTCGCATTCAGCAATTGTTGTAGTTTAGTGACAGCAGGACCAGAATCGCCTTGGCGTAGCGTTGGGTCTATTGCTGTGGCTGTGGGGGTAGAAGTCATAGATTTATCTCCAATGGTTAGGGTTAGTTCGATCAGGTTTACCGCTCTAATGGAGCATGATTTGGCTGATTGGATGCACTTCTGGCGAGGTTTGCCCAGTTGTGATCCCGCAAATAAGATTCAAGATTAGTTAGGCTAGGAAATAGGCGCTGCAATTGGGTAAAGTTCGCTACATAACTCACGTTCTCAAACCAACGATACGTGACATTTCTGCTCCAATTAACTTGCTCAATCCATTGACTGTATCTCTATTTGCATACATTCAGTATAGGAGATCGCCTTCAAGCTGTCGTCTATAGCAAGTTAAAATTTTTACAGTACAAAATGATAGAGTAACCATGCTATCGTAGAGTAGAAGCCTAGCTATAACTTAAGTTAGAATCAGGCGCATCGATTCGTTTAGGAAATACATCAGTTCGCAGATTAATTGTCAGAGTAGGCAGTATCGTCCGTCAAAAGTTTCTTTCTCAATAGGGCGGATTCCCAAATCGCTGAATTAGGAAATCAATAGACATCTCCAAAAATTGTCAAAGACAGGCTGTGGCTAGCTAATAAGATGTAAGTGCAAGGATCGTAAACTAGCTGGTTTATACGATAAAAT
>NZ_CAWUDI010000129.1:0-773 GCF_963920925.1 Calothrix sp. CCY 0018
TTGCTTGTGTGTAGGAATTTTGAGCATCTTGGTGTTGAGATAAACCTGCTTGTAATTTCCCTAAACTTTGTAAAGCTAATCCTTTATTACCGTGAGCATAAATATAATCGGGAGCGCGACTGAGTACTTCATCGCAGGATGAAATTGCTTGTGTGTAGGAATTTTGAGCATCTTGGTGTTGAGATAAACCTGCTTGTAATTTCCCTAAACTTTGTAAAGCTAATCCTTTATTACCGTGAGCATAAATATAATCGGGAGCGCGACTGAGTACTTCATCGCAGGATGAAATTGCTTGTGTGTAGGAATTTTGAGCATCTTGGTGTTGAGATAAACCTGCTTGTAAATCCCCTAAACTTAGTAAAGCGTTTCCTTTATTATTGTGAGCCAAAATATGATCGGGAGCGCGACTGAGTACTTCATCGCAGGATGAAATTGCTTGTGTGTATAAATTTTGAGCATCTTTATGTTGAGATAAACCCGCTTGTAATTCCCCTAAACTTAGTAAAGCGTTTCCTTTATTACCGTGAGCCAAAATAAAATCGGGAGCTATTTCTAGTGCTTGATTATAGTATTCTATGGCTTGTGTGTAGGAATTTTGAGCATCTTGGTGTTGAAATAAACCTGCTTGTAAATCCCCTAAACTTTGTAAAGCGTTTCCTTTATTACCGTGAGCCAAAATATAATCGGGAGCGCGACTGAGTACTTCATCGCAGGATGAAATTGCTTGTGTGTAGGAATTTTGAGCATCTTGGTGTTGAGATAAACCTGCTTGT
>NZ_CAWUDI010000130.1:0-701 GCF_963920925.1 Calothrix sp. CCY 0018
CTTGATTTTTGTCATTATCTGCGGATAAACCCTCTCTAACTTTTCTCTAAGATGATTAGGATGATAACCGTGGTCTAATAAAATCGTTATTTTGGGAATATTGACAGGTTTTAATTTAAAATAATCAATGTTTTCAGTTAACATTTCAATCAAACCCGCATCATCCGAAACCGAAGCTTTGGTGCAGTGAGTAAAGAAGGGGAACCAATACGGTATCGACAGCAAGGTGTCTTTTAATACCATTTGTAGATTTGTAGAAACAATATCCTTTCGATGCAGCGCTGGCGTTACAAGTGTTTTTTACCGCCTGAGAGTCGATAATCAATAATGTTGTCCACTTGGGTTTTTTTTAACCTGTTCACGCACTTTACCGTGTAAAATACTCATTAGTTTTTCTATTACTCCTTCCGAACGCCACTGTTTGTAATGCCAATATACCGTTGAATATGGAGGCAAGTCTTTGGGTAAATCTTCCCAATTACAACCATTCTTTAGTTGATAAAATATACCATCCAATACTTCTCTTTTTGTCCAATTTGAAGGCCTAGTTTTCTTTTTCTTTGGCAATATCTGGGGCAATAGAGGTTCAAGGATTTCCCACTCTTCATCTGTTAGGCTACTGGAGTACGGCATGACTGCTGGGCAAAGCTTTTGGATTAAATGTACTTCAAGATACCAAAAGATGTCAAATGGGTTCTATA
>NZ_CAWUDI010000131.1:0-608 GCF_963920925.1 Calothrix sp. CCY 0018
ACACCTCGATTGCCGATGGAACGCTTGTGCAAGTTCCCAACTATGTTGAGCCCACTGAATGACAAAGAGAGCCCATAGTTTCAAGGCCACGCAACATTCACGCACACACATTCGATTGTCGGAGCGACAGGCTGCCTTCATCGCCCATCTCGTGGATGAGTTGCCCGAGGGACCGGCAATCACCTGGAATACGATAGTGCAGCTCGCCGAACGTCATTTCAAGGTCTCGTGGACTCGACAAACCCTCGAAAAACGGCCTGTCATTACGGGCTGACGGAAGCCCAGTTGGATGCTCCATGAAGGCCTGTCATTCAGTCCGGCCAGCATTCAAAGTTGAAAAAGGAGTTGCCGCGTCGCGGTCGCCCGGTTGCGAAAAAAAAGCGCGCATCCGAGGAGGGAAATTTTGTTCATTAAAATCGCCGAGGCCAGGTGGGCAGGCTTTGCTAGCGCCAATAGGATCAGGAAGACTCAGGGCGACCTTCTGCAGCGTCTACCGATAGCGTGAGCGCATTAGGGTCTAAGATATCTCTCGTCTAGAATTTCAATCTGACGTATTCGGAGTCAGAAAACCAGGGGAACATATGCCGGCAGTTTTTGTTCACGTTTCC
>NZ_CAWUDI010000132.1:0-586 GCF_963920925.1 Calothrix sp. CCY 0018
CATCTACAAAGTCGTTACCAGAATTACCATTGATATAATCGTCGCCAGCTTCACCGTAGATTTTATCTGCACCTGCGCCGCCGTAGATTTCATCTGCACCTATACCCCCTTCTAAGCGGTCATCTCCTTCATTACCATATATCTTGTCATTACCTGCTTCGCCGTAGAGATTATCGTCTCCCATACCACCTTCTAACCAGTCGTTACCGTCACCCCCTTCTAAGCGGTCATCTCCTTCATTGCCGTAAACCTTATCATCGCCAGCTTCGCCGTAGAGATTATCGTCTCCCGTACCGCCTTCTAACCAGTCGTTACCGTCACCCCCTTCTAAGCGGTCATCTCCTTCATTGCCATATACCTTGTCATCGCCAGCTTGACCGTAGAGATTATCATTTCCCGTACCGCCTTCTAACCAATCGTTACCGTCACCCCCTTCTAAGCGGTCATCTCCTTCATTACCATATACCTTGTCATCGCCAGCTTGACCGTAGAGGTTGTCATTTCCCGTACCACCTTCTAACCAGTCGTTACCGTCACCACCTTCTAAGCGGTCATCTCCTTCATTGCCGTAAACCTTATCATCGCC
>NZ_CAWUDI010000133.1:0-420 GCF_963920925.1 Calothrix sp. CCY 0018
CAAGTTGTGGAATATCAGCAGCGGTAAAATCATTTCTACCTTAAATGGGCATCAAAGTTATGTCTACAGCGTGGCTTTTAGTCCCGATGGTAAAACTTTAGCCTCTGGTAGTGGGGACAAAACCATCAAGTTGTGGAATATCAGCAGCGGTAATATCATTTCTACCTTAGAAGGGCATCAAAATTATGTCAGCAGCGTGGCTTTTAGTCCCGATGGTAAAACTTTAGCCTCTGGTAGTCGGGACAATACCATCAAGTTATGGAATATCAGCAGCGGTAAAATCATTTCTACCTTAGATGGGCATCAAGTTGATGTCTACAGCGTGGCTTTTAGTCCCGATGGTAAAACTTTAGCCTCTGGTAGTCGGGACAAAACCATCAAGTTGTGGAATATCAGCAGCGGTAAAATCATTTCTACCTT
>NZ_CAWUDI010000134.1:0-386 GCF_963920925.1 Calothrix sp. CCY 0018
AATTTGACTTGTAACGAGAATCTTTGTTATCGTGTCGTAACCCAACATCATGATTCATGATTATAGATACATTTTGTCAAAAATCGATAATTAAATGTTGGGTTACGGTTCAAATATAGATTATTCGCTTTCTTACTATATAAGAGTGAACCTAACCCAACCTACAAACTACAAACTATCGAACAAGTTAGTAGGTTGGGTTAGACACGTTTACCAAATTTGACTTGTAACGAGAATCTTTGTTATCGTGTCGTAACCCAACATCATGATTCATGATTATAGATACATTTTGTCAAAAATCGATAATTAAATGTTGGGTTACGGTTCAAATATAGATTATTCGCTTTCTTACTATATAAGAGTGAACCTAACCCAACCTACAAACT
>NZ_CAWUDI010000135.1:0-344 GCF_963920925.1 Calothrix sp. CCY 0018
GGCTGGACGCTGCCGAGATCACCCTGACGGGATTGAAGCCCGGTGAGTACGAGTGGCGCGTCCGGGCGACGCGGCAGGCGTTCGGCCGCATTCTTGAAACCTGGTCCGAGCCGCAGACGCTCCATATCGGTCGCTGACGGCCTTGGCCGAGAAGAGCGCCCGACTATCGAGGTCCATGCGGCGCCTGCCTTCAGTCGGCTCCGCCGGGCGGGGTTTTGTCGGGCGGGCGTTGATCGAATGGGCGCTGGTGGGCGCCTTGACCTCGGCTCTGGTGGTCTGGCTGTCGCTGGCGGCGGCCACGGCCCGGCCCGACAACATGATCTATGACGCCTGGATGCGGATGC
>NZ_CAWUDI010000136.1:0-327 GCF_963920925.1 Calothrix sp. CCY 0018
ACCTTCTTCGCCAGGGCCCGAATCGCCGCATGGTGCAGGCCGCTGACGCTAATCATGTCGAGCCCTATCCCACCAGGAGCGACCTTGTCCCCGAATTGCGCCTGCATGTCCTCGGCGTAGGGGCCGGCATGTTCGCCGCCGTCTGCCACGCCATCTCGGTATTTCCAGCTCTCCACCGGCACATTCGACATACCCGCCAGCGCCTCGTCGTCGTCCAACGGCTGACCGCCCTCCTTGAGTTCCTTCGACGAGAAGGCCATGGCGCCGGCCATAAGCCCTGTCCCTAGGAGCGATCCGAGGCCGGCTTGGCCGGCTGAGTTTGCGTTT
>NZ_CAWUDI010000137.1:0-285 GCF_963920925.1 Calothrix sp. CCY 0018
GATTTCCACCACCTTCTCCACCAGCAAAGGGATTTCCACCACCTTCTCCACCAGCGAAAGGATTTTCACCACCTTCTCCACCAGCGAAAGGATTTCCACCACCTTCTCCACCAGCGAAAGGATTTTCACCTTCTCCACCAGCGAAAGGATTTTCACCTTCTCCACCAGCGAAAGGATTCTCACCACTATCTACAACAGGATTTTCAGTTTCGCTTTCTTGTGTAGGATTAAAATTTTCTACAACAGGATTTTCAGTTTCGCTTTCTTCTGTAGGAGTGAAATTTT
>NZ_CAWUDI010000138.1:0-285 GCF_963920925.1 Calothrix sp. CCY 0018
CGATGCCCCTGAATGGAATCCAATCTGCCACGGCGCCAGAGTCCGTGAGCAACCGAAGTAACAACTTGTCGATGCAGTCAATACTGTCATCGCAGGTAATGTGAACTGGGAAGTAATCGAACTTCACGTGGGGGGCTACCGACAACCTCGAAATCGCCTCCGGCGCGTTCGTTGCCATTTGTCCCAGTACGCGCGCCAAAGAAGATTTTCCGATCCCTCTTTGCCCATACAGGACAATCTGGGCACCGTCGGCCTGCAGCGCGCCGGACAGACCGTCCAGCAACT
>NZ_CAWUDI010000139.1:0-281 GCF_963920925.1 Calothrix sp. CCY 0018
TATGCGACGCAGGTGGGGCTTAGCCTGACGTCCATCGGCCTGATCTTCATGGGCGCGCGGATTTTCGATGTGGTCATCGATCCGTTCATGGGAATGTTGACCGACAATACGCGCAGCCGATTTGGCCGCCGTCGTCCATGGATCGTGCTGTCTGCGCCCCTGCTGATGCTGTCGGGGTGGGCGCTGTTCTTCCCGCCAGAGACGGCGACGGCCCTGTGGCTGATTGCGGCCCTGTTCGCCGTGACCCTGGCCAACACGATCCTGAGCATCACCCATATCGC
>NZ_CAWUDI010000140.1:0-277 GCF_963920925.1 Calothrix sp. CCY 0018
GGTCTTCCTCGATGGAAGGCGGTAATAAGGTCCAGGTACTTTTCAACGTCTGCCATGTCAGGTCACCGTTAGCGTCACGTCGGCGGCAGTCATGCTGGCGGCTTCATTGAAAGCGAGAGCGCAATCGGGCGTTCCCGCTCCTCCAGGCCCACTCAGCGTGAGTGCGGCCAGCTTGAACGCCACACCCCCCCCAACAGCGTTCGCGACAGAGAGTGCGTCACCCCACTCTACCGACCCGCTGGCGCCGCCGCCTATCTCCAAGCCATTGACATAGTCG
>NZ_CAWUDI010000141.1:0-276 GCF_963920925.1 Calothrix sp. CCY 0018
CGGCATGGCCTTCCAAACCCCAATTCTCGATTGCCGATTCGAGGGCAATTTGCCTGCGGGGAACAGCGCTCGGTCGCGTGCTGAAGTTTCCGGAATGCTCGCCGAGGCAGACCGTCTGGATACGCTATGTCGCGGGGGTGCCGCGAACGCTCAAGCGACTGAAGTGGCGTGCAGCGAGCGCGAGTTACTCATGAAGCAAATCCGGTATGTGGGCTGGTGCTGGGGCCATGCCAACGATTTGGGCTACCAACGCAAGTGGGTACAGTGCGCGCCGGG
>NZ_CAWUDI010000142.1:0-276 GCF_963920925.1 Calothrix sp. CCY 0018
GATCGAGGATCTGATCGCCGAGGTTTCGACCCGGACGCCGCGCCGCGCGATCGCTCAGGCGGTCGACAGGATTGTCCACATCCGGCGAACGGCGACCGGCCGCCAGGTCGAGGCGATCCTCGGCGTCGAGCCCTCAGGCGACGACGCCTACGCAATCAGCGTCCTGGCCTGAGCCTGATCCTGAAGGCCTGAATGCGGCGCTCGGCGTGCGAACCCTGTCGTGGCGGGTTTCAGGCGCAAGTCGTTCGAAGTCATCAGGCGGGTCGAGTGAAGTCG
>NZ_CAWUDI010000143.1:0-275 GCF_963920925.1 Calothrix sp. CCY 0018
GGATGGGTTGGCGCGCTGCTGTCGCCGAAATGTTGCGCGACACGCCGCTGCGCTATCGGTTCGTGGGCGCGCGCGGATTGCGGGTCTGGGTCGAACCGGCAAGGACAGCGCCTGTCGCCCCGGCGGTCGTCGAACCTGCCGAACTGGCGCCGGTCGAGGTGGTCGGACGGTTCGCGGGTCAGGTCGAGGAATCCCTGCGGCGCAAGCGTCAGGCCGATGTGATATCCGACAGCGCCTCCGCCGCGCGGATCGGCGAACTGCCCGCCGCCAATCTG
>NZ_CAWUDI010000144.1:0-274 GCF_963920925.1 Calothrix sp. CCY 0018
GGTGGTGACAGCAGCACGCCGCGAATGGTATGTGCCGTGCCGCAATGCTGCCGCAGCCGGCGATCACTTCGTCCTGGCGCCCGACGACTACGCCGCAGCCGAGGACGCCGGCCGAGTGGTGGCGGTCGTGCATTCGCACCCGGACGACACGCCGGCGCCCAGCGAGGCTGACCGCGTCGCCTGCGAGGCCACCGCATTGCCCTGGTACATCGTGGCGGTGTCCCAGGGCGATGCGGGCGCCGTCGTGGCGGGCGAAATCCGGGGCTTTACGCCC
>NZ_CAWUDI010000145.1:0-268 GCF_963920925.1 Calothrix sp. CCY 0018
GGGTCTGGCCATCGCCTCCATGCACTATACCGGCATGGCCGCTGTCATCCTGGCCCCCGCCTCACACGTCCCCCACGCCGGAGGCGCGTCTCCGGTCGCCCTGGCGGCGGCGGTCACAGCCGGATGCGTCATCATACTGTTCCTGGCGCTGGGGGCCTCGATCCTGGATCAGAGGACCAATGTCCTGTCCGCCATTGATGCAGGCGGCGTCGGCTTCTGGGAGGCCGCCCTGCCTCTGCGCTCTCCCATCCTGTCGGATCGGGCCCGC
>NZ_CAWUDI010000146.1:0-267 GCF_963920925.1 Calothrix sp. CCY 0018
ACCATCGTGAGCGTCTGCGCCGTCCCACTCGCCAGAACCGTCAAGTC
Organism: Calothrix sp. CCY 0018; assembly: GCF_963920925.1. Taxonomy (NCBI): domain Bacteria; kingdom Bacillati; phylum Cyanobacteriota; class Cyanophyceae; order Nostocales; family Calotrichaceae; genus Calothrix; species Calothrix sp. CCY 0018. The sequence goes on from NZ_CAWUDI010000146.1 coordinate 48, forward strand.
CGCCTGCGCACGGATATCGGAGGAAGGGTTTAGCGTAAAGCGTCCTTTCGATAGTGCAACCCGAGCTGCGCCTAGCGTCGCAATTACAGGCAGATCCGATAAGCGCAGCACGGCGGATGTCACCAACAAGGCGCCAAGTTCAACATCGCAACCGGGGTCCAAGGACACCATGTTTACGACTATCTGAATCTCGTCCCGGCAGTGAGGATCGCAGCAGTGT
>NZ_CAWUDI010000147.1:0-266 GCF_963920925.1 Calothrix sp. CCY 0018
CTGTGATCCCCCGCGCGCCGTAATACTTGTACACAGCGCACGTGCTGACCAGGCAACGGCGTTTCATGGATTCATGGGTGGCGTATGCACGCCTCTTCCCATCAGACCATTCGGGCTGCTGGATACCCCTCCAGCGCTTGTCGACCATGAGTTTGTTCTTGTGAGACTGGACCGCATCAACAGGCGTTTCCAATGCGGCTCGCAATGGCATGCCGCGCTTGATTCTGCCGTGCAGCGTGGCTTCATGGATGCCATACGCGCGGGCG
>NZ_CAWUDI010000148.1:0-265 GCF_963920925.1 Calothrix sp. CCY 0018
TCAGGCGCACCTGCGCCCCCGGCAGGTCCAGCGCCGTGACCTGCGCCCCCTCTGCTGCGAACAGGCGGATGATGGCCTCGCCAATGCCCTGCGACGCGCCGGTGACCAGCACGCGCCGCCCGACATGGCCCAGAGCCTCAGGCGCAGCCGCAACGGGCGCAGACACGCGGATCGGCTGGCCCGTGACATAGGCTGAACGCGGCGACAGCAGGAAGGCCAGAGTGGTTTGCGCCGCATCCTCGGCGCCCGCATCGACATAGACCAT
>NZ_CAWUDI010000149.1:0-265 GCF_963920925.1 Calothrix sp. CCY 0018
GTGATGGGGGTCAATCGACTGCGACGCCGTCCTGCACGAGATTAATAGTGCGTCGCATTACAGCAGTGGACCGTCTTGGGCTAGAACGACCTCATGACACAGACCGCCGATCGTGACTGGACGCCCTATCAACCCGCCCGCCAGCAGGCGCGGGACGTCGTGACGGCCGATGGACGCCGCTATCGGATCGTCGTCTCGACGCCCGAGGCGTCTGCGCCCGCACAGGGCTATCCGTCGATCCTCGTGCTGGACGGGGTGCAGCATT
>NZ_CAWUDI010000150.1:0-264 GCF_963920925.1 Calothrix sp. CCY 0018
GCTAGGGGAAGCTCGGCGGCCTGCGCGGGCCGACGCTTGGGGAGGGGAGGGCGCGCCGGTCTCGCATCCACCGCGGTTCGGAGGGGAGGGTCACCGCGGCGTTGAGGCTAAGGTGGTGAAACAATCCGGCGGTTCAAGGGCGCCCGGCGCGACATTTTTCGAGAATATGTGCGACTGGGCGCCGCAGGTGCTCAGTCGGCGGCTTCGGCGGCTTTCGGCGGGGACTTTTTCGGTTTCTGGGCGGGCTTGGCGCGCCGGGCCTTG
>NZ_CAWUDI010000151.1:0-262 GCF_963920925.1 Calothrix sp. CCY 0018
GTGCGGCCTGGGCCAGACGGTCGTTCCAGGTCCGGGCCTGGACGAACTCGCCCTGGTTCAGCAGAATCCAGGCGACATGATGCAGGCGCTGCAGGCCCTCGCGATCATGACGGTTCATCGCCGTGCGGCCAAAGGCGTCAAGGGCCGCGAAATCAGTTGCGGCGGCGCGTTTCTCCACGGCGGCGGCCAGCTCCAACGGCGTCCGCACCGGGCCGGGGGGCTGCGCCTGTGCGTTCTGCACAAGCAACATCGTCAGACCCAG
>NZ_CAWUDI010000152.1:0-261 GCF_963920925.1 Calothrix sp. CCY 0018
CCCTGCCCGCGTTCGCATTTTCCCCGCCGTGGGATAAGCAGTCGGGCAGAACCGGCGCGGCCGGTCATCGCAACAGATACGGGTCTCGCCACAGGCTGGGACCAAGCGGAGGTGAACATGGCCCACGATCGCATCAGCGTCCTGAAAGGTCTCGAACAGCAGGGCGTCTGCCCCGTCTTCTATCACCCCGATCCCGAGGTCTGCCTGAATGTGATCCGCGCCAGCGCGCGCGGCGGCGCCAAGGTGGTCGAGTTCACCAAT
>NZ_CAWUDI010000153.1:0-255 GCF_963920925.1 Calothrix sp. CCY 0018
TCATCGTCGACGAGTTTGATCGTATCGCGAATAAGAAGGGTATCGCTTCTCTCCTTAAGGCAATCGGACCTGAAAAGGTCACGTTCGCGATGGTAGGCGTGGCCAGTGACATCAACGAGCTGATTGCCGACCACGAGTCTGTGACGCGCCAGCTGGCGGATGGGAATATTCGCGTGACGCCAATGGATCGGCAAGACCTGGCAGAGATCATCAGCAGAGCAATGACAGCGCTTGAAAACAAGTACGCTTTTGAGC
>NZ_CAWUDI010000154.1:0-249 GCF_963920925.1 Calothrix sp. CCY 0018
CGACAGACAAGCAGCCCAAGAATTAGCCGACAAACAAGCAGCCCAAGAATTAGCAGACAAACAAGCAGCCCAAGAATTAGCAGACAGACAAGCAGCCCAAGAATTAGCAGACAGACAAGCAGCCCAAGAATTAGCAGACAAACAAGCAGCCCAAGAATTAGCCAACAAACAAGCAGCCCAAGAATTAGCAGACACACAAGCAGCCCAAGAATTAGCTGACAGACAAGCAGCCCAAGAATTAGCTGACAG
>NZ_CAWUDI010000155.1:0-242 GCF_963920925.1 Calothrix sp. CCY 0018
GAACGACGTGTGTCCCATCCCATGTTTGACCTCGGGGTCTTCAGCAGCCCCTCCTTCTCGGGCGCGCTGGTTGGCGCAGTGGGGATGAATCTTAGCTTTTGGCCGCTGATCATCTATCTGCCGATCTGGTTCCACGCCGGGCTGGACTTGTCCTCGTTCAGCGTCGGCATGGCGCTGCTGGCCTATACCCTGCCCACGCTAGTCGTGCCGCCGATGGCCGAACGCCTGTCTCTCCGCCTCGG
>NZ_CAWUDI010000156.1:0-240 GCF_963920925.1 Calothrix sp. CCY 0018
GAGTGCAATCCGCGCGGCACCAGCGGTCTGCACCTGTTCGGAGGGCGTCGCGAACTGGCTCTGGCGATAACCGGGCAGGCGGTCGGACTGGTCAGGGGACGTGAACGCGGGCATCTGGGATTGGCGATGTGGCTCTATGGACTGCCGGAAGCGTTGAAACAGAACCGGCTGGTCAACTGGTCGCGCGAACGGCGTGAGGGGCAGGACGTGATCGCTAGAGGCGGCGGTGCGGCGCCTGTC
>NZ_CAWUDI010000157.1:0-240 GCF_963920925.1 Calothrix sp. CCY 0018
TGTCGGCGCGGTCTTCGGCAACGCCCGCGGCTTTGAGCGTGGTCGAGGTCGATCCCGGCACGGCGTAGCCCGTGGCGGTGTTGATGCACACGATCGAGCCGCCAAAGATCTTGGTGGCGGCCGCCACGGGCGGTTCGATCTGGTTGCCGTCACGGCGCAGTGTGTTGCGATCCTGGGTCAGCGCGGTCATGGAAGTGTCCTGAAGGTGAGAAATTTCGGGAAGCGGCGATCAGCCGTTGG
>NZ_CAWUDI010000158.1:0-240 GCF_963920925.1 Calothrix sp. CCY 0018
TGGGCATTAGAGCATAGCTCACGATTTTGTCTTTCTGGTTGGTCACTGGATAAATCCTTCTTCTGCGACGTGCACTTTAGCACAGACGCTGTTGCGCTGCGATCACACGGGCAAGTCTACTTAAAAGTGAAAGTCGACCCGCCGATAACTCGCGCAGGACGGCGCTTTTTTACACAATAATTGTGAATGGAGACTGAAAATGAGCTTCCGCTTTTCCAAGCGGTCGATGGACCGTGCGCG
>NZ_CAWUDI010000159.1:0-239 GCF_963920925.1 Calothrix sp. CCY 0018
TTGCCAACACGTAGCGCCGGATCGCCGCCACCAGCGGGCGCAAGAGCGCCCCAGCCTGGCCCACCCAGTCGGCCACAACGTCGAACGGCTCAAGAACACCCCATCGCGCGCATAAATGTCGCTCTGGCGATACAGCGGTTGGTGATCGCAATACTTGGCCATCAGCACATGGGCCTGCAGGCCTGGGCCCGGCAAGCCGCGCTCGATCGGCCGGCTCGGCGCCGCTGCCTGCACGATCG
>NZ_CAWUDI010000160.1:0-232 GCF_963920925.1 Calothrix sp. CCY 0018
GATCTCGCCGAGGGTCATATCCTCGGCCGCCCATGCTACGCCGACGCCCAGGCCTTCCTGGGCGTTCAGAACCGCCGTCAGGGACGGGAGCGCGGCCGTGCGGGTCAGCCGCTTGGCGGCGTCGCGGGTCTGGTTTTCCAGGCGCATGTGATCGGTCGCGCGCATCAGTTGGCGACCATGCTCGGTCCGTCGCGGACGTCGTCGAACGGGATGCGGCCCAGCGCGGGCGCAT
>NZ_CAWUDI010000161.1:0-232 GCF_963920925.1 Calothrix sp. CCY 0018
CTGAAGCACCGTCTTGACGACAAAGGCTGTCACCGCCTTGACGGTGATCGTCTTGGCGACCCAGGCGGCGGCGACGGCTACGACTTGAGGCATTATTCAGCACTCCAGGCGATCGCTAGTTCCTCGCGCGGCAGGCGCTGCCACCCGCTGTCCGCAGGCCCGACCAGGGTGTCGCCCTCGATCAGGACCAGTGCGCCATCGCGCGTCATCCCAGCATCGCCGCGCTGCGCGG
>NZ_CAWUDI010000162.1:0-231 GCF_963920925.1 Calothrix sp. CCY 0018
TACGGCGTGTCTCTGCTGTGCGGCGTGGGTTTCACCATGAGCCTGTTCATCGGGGTTCTGGCCTTCCCCGGCGCCGTGGATTCGCCGGAACAGGTGGAGGTCAAACTGGGCGTCATCGGCGGGTCCATCCTGTCGGCGCTCGCGGCGGCGGCGGTGCTGGGCCTGGCGGGGCGCGGACGCCGCCCCGACGTTGTCGAACGGCCTTGATTGTGCAGCGCAACCTGAGGGGCT
>NZ_CAWUDI010000163.1:0-231 GCF_963920925.1 Calothrix sp. CCY 0018
CCGAGGCGATCAGCATCAGCATCCGCTGGCGCAGATCAAAGCCGGTGATGATCTGGTCGTTGACCGTGGCCACGATGCCGTCGGCCAGCTGAAACTGGGGTTGGGTCGCGGTGTGCGGCGCAGGCGCAACCTCGGCGGCCGGATTCGGCGCGCCGGCGACTGCGCCAGGAGCGGGAGCCGTCTGACCGTAGGCCGAACCGGCGAGGAGGAACGCCGCGAGCGCAGCCCCCG
>NZ_CAWUDI010000164.1:0-230 GCF_963920925.1 Calothrix sp. CCY 0018
TCTCTCTGCTGCTGTCGTTCGGCGGCGTCGTCGGGGGCGTGTTCAACGCCCTGATCGCGCCCGTCATCTTCAACAGGGTCTGGGAGTATCCGATCGTCCTGGTCGCAGCGGTCCTGTTGCGCCCGTGGGGACGCGACGCCTTCAAGCCGTGGCAGATCATCTGTTTTCTCGGCGCGCTGGCCATCGCACTGGCGCCGCCGGTCTTGCTGGAGATCATGCGCTACAATCCC
>NZ_CAWUDI010000165.1:0-227 GCF_963920925.1 Calothrix sp. CCY 0018
ACTAGAAACTGATGGTTTTAGCAAATAATTAATATTGCGCTGTAACCCAACATTTTCTACTATCTAAATTGAATATTGCAGATGTTGGGTTACGACAGGATATATAAATTCTCGTTATTAATTAAAATTGATTTTCCTGTCTAACCCAACCTACTCACTTTAATTTTTCCCAAGTTGGTAGGTTGGGTTAAGCGCACTAGAAACTGATGGTTTTAGCAAATAATTAA
>NZ_CAWUDI010000166.1:0-227 GCF_963920925.1 Calothrix sp. CCY 0018
TTGCCCGGCTCTTTGCCCTCGGTCTGGCGCTTGCCGGCCAGGACAGGGTTGGCGGGCGTGGCGTCGACCAGCGCTTTGAGCTGGGCCAGGTCAGCCTTGCCGATGTCGCGCCAGGTCTTCTCGACGACGTCGCTGGCCACCTTGCCGTCGGCCTTGGCCTGATTGAGGACCTGGTCGATCTCGACCTGGGCGTTCTGCGCACGCAAGGTCGCCAGCTCGGTGTTCAG
>NZ_CAWUDI010000167.1:0-225 GCF_963920925.1 Calothrix sp. CCY 0018
CCATAGATGTTGGCGAAACGTTCGTCGGCGACGATGCGGTCTGCGGGCACGTCCCAGTCCCAGGCCCCGACATAGTTCGACGCCGCCAGGGCGCGACGCGTCGTCTCCTCGCTCTTGGCCCGCTGGATCAGGGTGCGGCGCAGCTCCAGCTGGGTCATCACCTGCCCAGCCAGGGTTCTCAGCGCCATGACCTGAACCTCGGTCAGCCCCTCAGGCCGGGGCTGG
>NZ_CAWUDI010000168.1:0-224 GCF_963920925.1 Calothrix sp. CCY 0018
GATCGGCCGCAGGAAATCGCGCCAGGAATACGCGCCAGTCCGAGGACATTGCCATGAGCCGCACTATGACCAAGGCCTGTGTGCTGGCGTCAGCCCTGGCGCTGACCGCGCAGGCAGGCGTCGTTGATGCGCGCCCATTGCCCCAAACGGCATGGATTCCAACCGATGCGACGGCCTGCGATCTGACGGCGTGGCCAAGCTACAGGCTCAACGCACCGGTTGTC
>NZ_CAWUDI010000169.1:0-223 GCF_963920925.1 Calothrix sp. CCY 0018
CCATGTCCGTCACCCAGTCATCGCCCAGGTCCAGCAAGCGCTCGCTGGATCGATCAGGGCGGGCGAAACCACGGGCGGACTGAATGGCGAACTGCGCGGCGTCAGCTGGGATCCAACCCTCGCCCGAATAGACGGTTCGAACCGGCAGCGGGCGGTCGTCTGCGTCGGTTTCGCCGTGGTTATAGGCGTCGCTGGCGTCCGCACTCTTCAACCAACCAGGCCT
>NZ_CAWUDI010000170.1:0-222 GCF_963920925.1 Calothrix sp. CCY 0018
TGCCGCAGGATGTGCGCGAGAAGGTCCACACCAGCCTGCGCGAATCCGCCCTGGCCGCCCGCCCCGATTTTGAGGCGGCGCGCGCGGCGCGGCGCGAGGCGGTCGATGTCGCGGGTGCGCCGACCTTTGATGCGGCCAGGGTGCAGGCTTTGCTGGAGCAGTCGCGTTCGGCGGAGCTGCGCGGGCGCGCCCGCCTGGAGAATGACGCCATCGCCGTGCTGG
>NZ_CAWUDI010000171.1:0-220 GCF_963920925.1 Calothrix sp. CCY 0018
ATCCCGTCGTGGTGACCGATGACGCCGACTGGGGCGGCTGGCGCGTGCCGGGCGCCGAGTACAATCGCGACCCCGGCCTGATCGAATATCAGGCCCGCCTGATTACAGCAGCCCCGCAGCTGATGAAGCTGGCGGAGGAGATCATGGCCCTGACGGCGGAAAATCCAGAGGACGCCCCACCTGCCGTGCTGGAGCTGGCCGGGCGCGCCCGCACCATATT
>NZ_CAWUDI010000172.1:0-215 GCF_963920925.1 Calothrix sp. CCY 0018
CCAATTCCCTGTTCCCTACTCTTAACCAATTGTTCGCTGATAACAGAAACTAATGAGTTGTATAAAAGAAACTTTATTAAAATAGCTTTACAAAACGTAAAACTTAGGTTAATGTATAAATATAGGTAAGCAAAACAGCTTACACATACATAAAAGAAACGCAATTATCTGAACCATGACAACCACATTACAAAGACGCGAGAGCGCCTCTGCTT
>NZ_CAWUDI010000173.1:0-213 GCF_963920925.1 Calothrix sp. CCY 0018
GGTTGGCGTCGCGCCCGCAGCCAATCCCATTATTGATGGGGCACGCCCCCTATCTTCAATGGCTGACTTCGAACGCTTAATCAGAGAAGACGGACAAGCCCAGCAGTTGCTTGGCTTCATCGTCCTTGAGAACTTGGGGCTTACGATTACAGGGGTTCACGATGGCGATACGGGTCAACTTGCGCTATCAGCGTTCCGGGCAGGCCGCTGGGC
>NZ_CAWUDI010000174.1:0-212 GCF_963920925.1 Calothrix sp. CCY 0018
AATTAAGATTCTCGTTACAAATCAAATTAATTTTCGTGTCTAACCCAACCTACGATAAGAAAAAAACCGCTTTTGTAGGTTGGGTTAGGTGCATTTACAATGATGATTCTCAACACCGGAATTGATATTGCACCGTAACCCAACATTATGATGTGGATAAATAAGATGTTGGGTTACGACACGAATTAAGATTCTCGTTACAAATCAAATTA
>NZ_CAWUDI010000175.1:0-211 GCF_963920925.1 Calothrix sp. CCY 0018
TGCAGCGCCGCGCCCATGAACACCCTGCCTGGACCGCCGCGCGCGACCTGATGGGGGCGCTGATCGAGGCGCGCGACCGCGATCCCTTCGCCTTCTTCTCCGCCGCCCTGAACCGGGTCGGACCGGACGGGCGTTCGGGCAGAGCGCGGATTCTGGATCGGCTGGGTCGCGAGGCCGAGGAGGCCATCGACGAAACCCTGGCCCAGGTTCT
>NZ_CAWUDI010000176.1:0-207 GCF_963920925.1 Calothrix sp. CCY 0018
CTTGCATTGGAGCAGGCTCGCCACCGTAATCGCGGAATCGAGACCTCCCGACAGTTCAGCGATCACCGTGGCGGCCCCGTGCGTCAGTGAGGCGATGGTGCGGTCTACGACCTCAACGAGCGCGTCCGGATCCGGCTCATACCGGCGGCCGAATGCGTCCTTCGGTCGCCAGATGGCGGTCTCGATGCACCGCCCCAAATCGGCGAG
>NZ_CAWUDI010000177.1:0-190 GCF_963920925.1 Calothrix sp. CCY 0018
GTGAATATGCAGTTTTCAAGGTTCTGACTGGATTACAATCCAGCATTCCGACTTTTATATATACCCAAGTATATCTAAGTCTAGGTGCTGAAACTTTCCAATTATTTACTTACTTATGACTATAGTTAAATCTAGTAAGAAGAATTTGGTGGAGGTAAGCGGACTCGAACCGCTGACATCTGCCTTGCAA
>NZ_CAWUDI010000178.1:0-187 GCF_963920925.1 Calothrix sp. CCY 0018
GAGGTCTGCGCGGCTGAGGTTTGCGCCGCTGAGAATTGCGCGGCTGAGGTTTGCGAAGCTGAGGTTTGCATCGCTGAGGTCTGCGAAGCTGAGGTTTGCGCTGCTAAGGTCTGCGCGGCTGAGGTCTGCGCGGCTGAGGTCTGCGCGGCTGAGGTTTGCGCCGCTGAGAATTGCGCGGCTGAGGTTT
>NZ_CAWUDI010000179.1:0-180 GCF_963920925.1 Calothrix sp. CCY 0018
TTAAGGTAGAAATGATTTTACCGCTGCTGATATTCCACAACTTGATGGTATTGTCCCAACTACCAGAGGCTAATGTTTTACCATCGGGACTAAAAGCCACGCTGTTGACAATATTTTGATGCCCATCTAAGGTAGAAATGATATTACCGCTGCTGATATTCCACAACTTGATGGTTTTGT
>NZ_CAWUDI010000180.1:0-166 GCF_963920925.1 Calothrix sp. CCY 0018
CTGCTGGTAAACTACTCAGTTTATTGCTTCCAAGGTGAAGGGATTGCAAATTGGTGAGTTGTCCAATTTCTGCTGGTAAACTACTCAGTTCATTCTCCCAAAGTATGAGGAATTGCAAATTGGTGAGTTGTCCAATTTCTACTGGTAAACTACTCAATTTATTGTA
>NZ_CAWUDI010000181.1:0-156 GCF_963920925.1 Calothrix sp. CCY 0018
TTGCAAGGCAGATGTCAGCGGTTCGAGTCCGCTTACCTCCACCAAATTCTTCTTATTTATAAGTAGAGCAATAATGGAAAGACTTCAGCACCCAGACGAATAAAGTCGGAATGCTGGATTGTAATCCAGTCAGAACCTTGAAAACTGCATATTCAC
>NZ_CAWUDI010000182.1:0-152 GCF_963920925.1 Calothrix sp. CCY 0018
AAAAATTGGGGATAAAGCCGCAGTTGAGCCTTTAATCAAAGCCCTACAGGATGAGTACTTCGGTGTTAGAGTTTATACAGCCTTGGCATTGGGAAATATTGGGGATAAAGCCGCAGTTGAGCCTTTAATCAATGCCCTACAGCATGAGTACT
>NZ_CAWUDI010000183.1:0-147 GCF_963920925.1 Calothrix sp. CCY 0018
CTGGTTCTGGTTCGGGTTCGGGTTCGGGTTCGGGTTCTGGCTCTGGTTCTGGTTCTGGTTCGGGTTCGGGTTCGGGTTCGGGTTCTGGCTCTGGTTCTGGTTCGGGTTCGGGTTCGGGTTCGGGTTCGGGTTCTGGCTCAGGTTCGG
>NZ_CAWUDI010000184.1:0-144 GCF_963920925.1 Calothrix sp. CCY 0018
GCAATGAAGGAGATGACCGCTTAGAAGGTGGTGACGGTAACGACTGGTTAGAAGGCGGTACGGGAAATGACAACCTCTACGGCGAAGCAGGCGATGATAAGGTTTACGGCAATGAAGGAGATGACCGCTTAGAAGGTGGTGACG
>NZ_CAWUDI010000185.1:0-144 GCF_963920925.1 Calothrix sp. CCY 0018
CTCATCCTGTAGGGCTTTGATTAAAGGCTCAACTGCGGCTTTATCCCCAATTTTTCCCAATGCCTCGGCTGCATTCCTTCTAACATCGGAGTACTCATGCTGTAGGGCATTGATTAAAGGCTCAACTGCGGCTTTATCCCCAAT
>NZ_CAWUDI010000186.1:0-143 GCF_963920925.1 Calothrix sp. CCY 0018
CATCTATAAAGTCGTTACCAGAATTACCATTGATATAATCGTCGCCAGCTTCACCATAGATTTTATCTGCACCTGCGCCGCCATCTACAAAGTCGTTACCAGAATTACCATTGATATAATCGTCGCCAGCTTCACCATAGATT
>NZ_CAWUDI010000187.1:0-141 GCF_963920925.1 Calothrix sp. CCY 0018
TCAGATTTTCGTGATAAATGGAATTAGTTTTCGTGTCTAACCCAACCTACTATCTGGTTTACGGTTCGAGAAAGATTTAATTCGTCAATTATTAAGCGAGGATATTATGCAGGATTCAGTTATTTATCAAGATATTTTACA
>NZ_CAWUDI010000188.1:0-141 GCF_963920925.1 Calothrix sp. CCY 0018
AATTGGTGAGTTGTCCAATTTCTGCTGGTAAACTACTCAGCTTATTGTACGAGAGTTCGAGGGATTGCAAATTGGTAAGTTGTCCTATTTCTGCTGGTAAACTACTCAGTTTATTGCTTCCAAGGTGAAGGGATTGCAAAT
>NZ_CAWUDI010000189.1:0-140 GCF_963920925.1 Calothrix sp. CCY 0018
AACCTGCTTGTAAATCCCCTAATCTTTGTAAAGCTAATCCTTTATTACCGTGAGCAAAAATATAATCGGGAGCGCGACTGAGTATTTGATTGTAGGAAACAATTGCTTGTGTGTAGGAATTTTGAGCATCTTGGTGTTGA
>NZ_CAWUDI010000190.1:0-135 GCF_963920925.1 Calothrix sp. CCY 0018
AATTATTAAGCGAGGATATTATGCAGGATTCAGTTATTTATCAAGATATTTTACACAAGGGAGAGCAGAAGGGAGAGCAAAAGGAAGCATTTCGCTTTTTGAGCCGACAATTAAATCGACGCTTTGGTGAAGTAG
>NZ_CAWUDI010000191.1:0-133 GCF_963920925.1 Calothrix sp. CCY 0018
AAACTTTAGCCTCTGGTAGTGGGGACAAAACCATCAAGTTGTGGAATATCAGCAGTGGTAATATCATTTCTACCTTAGATGGGCATCAAAGTTATGTCTACAGCGTGGCTTTTAGTCCCGATGGTAAAACTTT
>NZ_CAWUDI010000192.1:0-132 GCF_963920925.1 Calothrix sp. CCY 0018
TTTGTCCCCACTACCAGAGGCTAAAGTTTTACCATCGGGACTAAAAGCCACGCTGCTGACAGGTTCTTGATGCCCATTTAAGGTAGAAATGATTTTACCGCTGCTGATATTCCACAACTTGATGGTATTGTC
>NZ_CAWUDI010000193.1:0-129 GCF_963920925.1 Calothrix sp. CCY 0018
CGGGTTCGGGTTCTGGCTCAGGTTCTGGTTCGGGTTCGGGTTCGGGTTCGGGTTCTGGCTCAGGTTCTGGTTCTGGTTCGGGTTCGGGTTCGGGTTCGGGTTCTGGCTCAGGTTCTGGTTCGGGTTCGG
>NZ_CAWUDI010000194.1:0-118 GCF_963920925.1 Calothrix sp. CCY 0018
AGTACTCATGCTGTAGGGCATTGATTAAAGGCTCAACTGCGGCTTTATCCCCAATTTTTCCCAATGCCTCGGCTGCACTCCATCTAACACCGGAGTCCTCATGCTGTAGGGCTTTGAT
>NZ_CAWUDI010000195.1:0-114 GCF_963920925.1 Calothrix sp. CCY 0018
ATTTCTTCCGAACAAGATAATTTACCCGAATTAACTTCAGATGATTCCGAGCAAGAATTTGTAGAATCTGAAGAAGATGATTTATTTACGATTTCTTCCGAACAAGATAATTTA
>NZ_CAWUDI010000196.1:0-114 GCF_963920925.1 Calothrix sp. CCY 0018
GATTGTAAATTGGTGAGTTGTCCAAATTCTGCTGGTAAACTACTCAGTTGATTTCCGCTGAGGTTGAGGGATTGTAAATTGGTGAGTTGTCCAAATTCTGCTGGTAAACTACTC
>NZ_CAWUDI010000197.1:0-112 GCF_963920925.1 Calothrix sp. CCY 0018
TGCTAGCTTTGTTTGGATAGCTTCTGGGTTTTGATCTGATATTGTTTGGGGGGAAGTAGTTTCTGGGTTATGTGATTCACCCGTTGTTGCTAGCTGTGTTGGGGTAGTTTCT
>NZ_CAWUDI010000198.1:0-111 GCF_963920925.1 Calothrix sp. CCY 0018
AGTGGGGACAAAACCATCAAGTTGTGGAATATCAGCAGCGGTAATATCATTTCTAGCTTAGATGGGCATCAAAGTTATGTCAACAGCGTGGCTTTTAGTCCCGATGGTAAA
>NZ_CAWUDI010000199.1:0-111 GCF_963920925.1 Calothrix sp. CCY 0018
ACAAAACCATCAAGTTGTGGAATATCAGCAGCGGTAAAATCATTTCTACCTTAGAAGGGCATCAAAGTTATGTCTACAGCGTGGCTTTTAGTCCCGATGGTAAAACTTTAG
>NZ_CAWUDI010000200.1:0-111 GCF_963920925.1 Calothrix sp. CCY 0018
GACAAGGCGACAAGGGGACAAGGCGACAAGGGGACAAGGGGACAAGGGGACAAGGCGACAAGGCGACAAGGGGACAAGGCGACAAGGGGACAAGGCGACAAGGGGACAAGG
>NZ_CAWUDI010000201.1:0-108 GCF_963920925.1 Calothrix sp. CCY 0018
TTTAATTATTAATGCACCATATTTAGTGTACCTCATTTATCTGCAATTTGCTGTACTTTTTTTCAATCCATTTAATATTTTTTCGTATTCATCTTTCTTTGATTTTGA
>NZ_CAWUDI010000202.1:0-107 GCF_963920925.1 Calothrix sp. CCY 0018
TGAGTGTTCCTCCGACTGAGTACTACTGGTTCGCTCAACAGGTAGTACCGATGATGAGTGTTCCTCCGACTGAGTACTACTGGTTCGCTCAACAGGTAGTACCGATG
>NZ_CAWUDI010000203.1:0-106 GCF_963920925.1 Calothrix sp. CCY 0018
AGTAGTTTACCAGCAGAAATTGGACAACTCACCAATTTGCAATCCTTCAACCTCTCGTACAATAAGCTGAGTAGTTTACCAGCAGAAATTGGACAACTCACCAATT
>NZ_CAWUDI010000204.1:0-105 GCF_963920925.1 Calothrix sp. CCY 0018
TGGTACCGGGGTTTTGATTAGTGTTGGTACCGGGGTTTTGATTAGTGTTGGTACCAGGGTTTTGATTAGTGTTGGTACCGGGGTTTTGATTAGTGTTGGTACCGG
>NZ_CAWUDI010000205.1:0-103 GCF_963920925.1 Calothrix sp. CCY 0018
TGGAAGTAATGCACGAAAGAAATGCACACAACTTCCCACTTGATTTGGCTGCTGGCGAATCCGCTCCTGTTGCAATCAGCGCTCCCGCAATCAACGGTTAAAA
>NZ_CAWUDI010000206.1:0-103 GCF_963920925.1 Calothrix sp. CCY 0018
ATAAAATAATCCCTATCTCACCGAGCATTTTTCGTAAAACCAAAAATTGTTCGTAGTAGCGCTTCAGCGCATCCGAATTCAACCATGTGTGAATCATAAAATA
>NZ_CAWUDI010000207.1:0-101 GCF_963920925.1 Calothrix sp. CCY 0018
CACGCCACTTGCCACGCCACTTGCCACGCCAAAAGCCACGCCACTTGCCACGCCACTTGCCACGCCACTTGCCACGCCAAAAGCCACGCCACTTGCCACGC
>NZ_CAWUDI010000208.1:0-100 GCF_963920925.1 Calothrix sp. CCY 0018
GGCGACGATTATATCAATGGTAATTCTGGTAACGACTTTATAGATGGCGGCGCAGGTGCAGATAAAATCTACGGTGAAGCTGGCGACGATTATATCAATG
>NZ_CAWUDI010000209.1:0-96 GCF_963920925.1 Calothrix sp. CCY 0018
ATGCCTCGGCTGCACTCCATCTAACACCGGAGTCCTCATGCTGTAGGGCTTTGATCAAAGGCTCAAATGCGGCTTTATCCCCAATTTTTGTCAATG
>NZ_CAWUDI010000210.1:0-95 GCF_963920925.1 Calothrix sp. CCY 0018
TTCCCAATGCCTCGGCTGCACTGCTTCTAACAAAGGAGTCCTCATCCTGTAGGGCTTTGATTAAAGGCTCAACTGCGGCTTTATCCCCAATTTTT
>NZ_CAWUDI010000211.1:0-95 GCF_963920925.1 Calothrix sp. CCY 0018
ATGCCTCGGCTGCACTCCATCTAACACCGGAGTCCTCATGCTGTAGGGCTTTGATTAAAGGCTCAACTGCGGCTTTATCCCCAATTTTTCCCAAT
>NZ_CAWUDI010000212.1:0-92 GCF_963920925.1 Calothrix sp. CCY 0018
TTGTAAATTGGTGAGTTGTCCAAATTCTGCTGGTAAACTACTCAGTTGATTGTCTCTGAGGTCGAGGGTTTGTAAATTGGTGAGTTGTCCAA
>NZ_CAWUDI010000213.1:0-92 GCF_963920925.1 Calothrix sp. CCY 0018
ACTTCTTACTTCTTACTTCTTACTTCCGCGAAGCGGTACTAGGCTGTTGACTTTGTGCTTTTTTAGGGGATTAAAATTATGCAAAAAACGTG
>NZ_CAWUDI010000214.1:0-91 GCF_963920925.1 Calothrix sp. CCY 0018
TTCCACCACCTTCTCCACCAGCAAAGGGATTTCCACCACCTTCTCCACCAGCAAAAGGATTTTCACCACCTTCTCCACCAGCAAAGGGATT
>NZ_CAWUDI010000215.1:0-90 GCF_963920925.1 Calothrix sp. CCY 0018
TTCAACACTTGCCTCTAACAAAAGTCTGGTCAACTATAATCTAAATTCTTAGGCTAGAAGCCCAGTGTCTTTAGACCTGGGTCGTTGACA
>NZ_CAWUDI010000216.1:0-90 GCF_963920925.1 Calothrix sp. CCY 0018
TTCCTACACACAAGCAATTGTTTCCTACAATCAAATACTCAGTCGCGCTCCCGATGATATTTTGGCTCAGAATAATAAAGGATTCGCTTT
>NZ_CAWUDI010000217.1:0-87 GCF_963920925.1 Calothrix sp. CCY 0018
CTACTCAGTTGATTGTCTCTGAGGTCGAGGGTTTGTAAATTGGTGAGTTGTCCAAATTCTGCTGGTAAACTACTCAGTTGATTGTCT
>NZ_CAWUDI010000218.1:0-87 GCF_963920925.1 Calothrix sp. CCY 0018
ATCAAGGTGCAGTCACAAGCGTGGCTTTTAGTCCGGATGGTAAAACTTTAGCTACAGGAAGTTGGGACAAAACCATCAAGTTGTGGG
>NZ_CAWUDI010000219.1:0-86 GCF_963920925.1 Calothrix sp. CCY 0018
CTTGCTCGGAATCATCTGAAGTTAATTCGGGTAAATTATCTTGTTCGGAAGAAATCGTAAATAAATCATCTTCTTCAGATTCTACA
>NZ_CAWUDI010000220.1:0-85 GCF_963920925.1 Calothrix sp. CCY 0018
GGCGATAAGTCCGATGATGATTCGGATGATACAGATAACCCAATGATGGGTGGCGGCGATTCCAATAACGATGATTCGGATGACA
>NZ_CAWUDI010000221.1:0-81 GCF_963920925.1 Calothrix sp. CCY 0018
CCGACTGAGTACTACTGGTTCGCTCAACAGGTAGTACCGATGGTGAGTGTTCCTCCGACTGAGTACTACTGGTTCGCTCAA
>NZ_CAWUDI010000222.1:0-79 GCF_963920925.1 Calothrix sp. CCY 0018
AGCAGCCCAAGAATTAGCTGACAGACAAGCAGCCCAAGAATTAGCTGACAGACAAGCAGCCCAAGAATTAGCTGACAGA
>NZ_CAWUDI010000223.1:0-76 GCF_963920925.1 Calothrix sp. CCY 0018
CTGTTGGAGGAGTTGTACCACCTGTTGGAGGAGTTGTACCACCTGTTGGAGGAGTTGTACCACCTGTTGGAGGAGT
>NZ_CAWUDI010000224.1:0-75 GCF_963920925.1 Calothrix sp. CCY 0018
TTGGTGGTTCTGGTTTTGGCGCTGGTGTTGTTGGTGTTGGTGGTTCTGGTTTTGGTGCTGGTGTTGTTGGTGTTG
>NZ_CAWUDI010000225.1:0-74 GCF_963920925.1 Calothrix sp. CCY 0018
TTAGAAAATCAAACTTCTTACTTCTTACTTCTTACTTCTTACTTCTTACTTCCGCGAAGCGGTACTAGGCTGTT
>NZ_CAWUDI010000226.1:0-73 GCF_963920925.1 Calothrix sp. CCY 0018
TGGAAATGGCTTTGGAGATGGAAATGGCTTTGGAGATGGAAATGGCTTTGGAGATGGAAATGGCTTTGGAGAT
>NZ_CAWUDI010000227.1:0-73 GCF_963920925.1 Calothrix sp. CCY 0018
GCTCCGGTTCTGGTTCTGGCTCCGGTTCTGGTTCTGGCTCCGGTTCTGGTTCTGGCTCCGGTTCTGGTTCTGG
>NZ_CAWUDI010000228.1:0-71 GCF_963920925.1 Calothrix sp. CCY 0018
TACAGCAGATTGCAGCTTTATGAGGTACAGTAACAGCAATTAGTAAACCAGTTTTTTAGGTGTTTGGGATT
>NZ_CAWUDI010000229.1:0-71 GCF_963920925.1 Calothrix sp. CCY 0018
TACAGCAGATTGCAGTTTTATGAGGTACAGTAACAGCAATTAGTAAACCAGTTTTTTAGGTGTTTGGGATT
>NZ_CAWUDI010000230.1:0-71 GCF_963920925.1 Calothrix sp. CCY 0018
GGATTGCAAATTGGTGAGTTGTCCAATTTCTGCTGGTAAACTACTTAATTGATTTTCGTAGAGTTCGAGGG
>NZ_CAWUDI010000231.1:0-70 GCF_963920925.1 Calothrix sp. CCY 0018
ACAGGAGCAGTTTCACCAGCAGCCAAATCAAGTGGGAAGTTGTGTGCATTTCTTTCGTGCATTACTTCCA
>NZ_CAWUDI010000232.1:0-70 GCF_963920925.1 Calothrix sp. CCY 0018
AATCATCTTCTTCAGATTCTACAAATTCTTGCTCGGAATCATCTGAAGTTAATTCTGCTAAATTATCTTG
>NZ_CAWUDI010000233.1:0-68 GCF_963920925.1 Calothrix sp. CCY 0018
TTAAAGGCTCAACTGCGGCTTTATCCCCAATTTTTCCCAATGCCTCGGCTGCACTGCTTCTAACAAAG
>NZ_CAWUDI010000234.1:0-67 GCF_963920925.1 Calothrix sp. CCY 0018
GTGTTGTTGGTACTGGTGGTTCTGGCGCTGGTGTTGTTGGTACTGGTGGTTCTGGCGCTGGTGTTGT
>NZ_CAWUDI010000235.1:0-67 GCF_963920925.1 Calothrix sp. CCY 0018
GGGCTGCTTGTTTGTCGGCTAATTCTTGGGCTGCTTGTTTGTCGGCTAATTCTTGGGCTGCTTGTTT
>NZ_CAWUDI010000236.1:0-66 GCF_963920925.1 Calothrix sp. CCY 0018
CTGGTTTTGGCGCTGGTGTTGTTGGTGTTGGTGGTTCTGGTTTTGGCGCTGGTGTTGTTGGTGTTG
>NZ_CAWUDI010000237.1:0-65 GCF_963920925.1 Calothrix sp. CCY 0018
CAATAAGCTGAGTAGTTTACCAGCAGAAATTGGACAACTCACCAATTTGCAATCCCTCGAACTCT
>NZ_CAWUDI010000238.1:0-65 GCF_963920925.1 Calothrix sp. CCY 0018
AAATCAATTAAGTAGTTTACCAGCAGAAATTGGACAACTCACCAATTTGCAATCCCTCGAACTCT
>NZ_CAWUDI010000239.1:0-65 GCF_963920925.1 Calothrix sp. CCY 0018
CAATAAGCTGAGTAGTTTACCAGCAGAAATTGGACAACTCACCAATTTGCAATCCTTCAACCTCT
>NZ_CAWUDI010000240.1:0-65 GCF_963920925.1 Calothrix sp. CCY 0018
AGAGGTTGAAGGATTGCAAATTGGTGAGTTGTCCAATTTCTGCTGGTAAACTACTTAATTGATTT
>NZ_CAWUDI010000241.1:0-64 GCF_963920925.1 Calothrix sp. CCY 0018
CCCCCCTTTTTAAGGCAGGGCTGTTTCATTCTAAAAAGGAAAATAATAATAGGATATTATGAGC